>JBFMDV010000014.1 GCA_040753875.1 Candidatus Zixiibacteriota bacterium
GAGCTATACGTGATTACATCGACTCCCACAACCAGCACCCCAAGGCCTTCGTCTGGACCGCCTCGGTCGAGGCCATCATGAAGAAAATATCCAAATGTAAAGAAGCGTTAGATACAGGACACTAGCTCAGGCTTCTGGTTCGCACACTGGTGATTTACCTGGTGCGATCGCGAGCGTTCAAAAGGAATGGTGGGGAACGGGCTGGCCGGCAGTACTTTTGTCCTGTGAACAATCTGCCAGACTTTCCCCAAGATATGCTCCGGCTGGTCAAGCTGGACGTGATCCTGCGTGGTCAGAAAGGCGATGTCAGTTCGCGGGTTTGTGTCGGCTAAGTCGTGGACCACTTGCAGGAGGTTTTGAAGCCGCTGCTCACTCGAAGTGATCCAGAGAAGTCGAAACGTCGGAATCTTGAGGCCAGCGAGTAACGACTTCGATTGCCAGAAATCCAGTTACGCTTCCAGCTTTGTCCGGATTCTGGTTAATGGGGCGGTCGCCCGGTCAACTTCCAGCATGCAGAAGAAGTCTTTGTCTTGGGTGCGAAGTCCGAAAAATCCATCCGGCACAATCGGCACCTGAACAGGTGCTGTGCCGTCAGGCGTCTCGGCCTTGCTGCCTCGTGATTCGCCCAGGTGTCGGGCGGAGACGCCCGACATTACAAAATGCCGCTAATTGGACCTCGCACCTTGGGCACGTTGTCGAACGTCGGGCAACAGCATTCGGGTGCCGGTACCACCAGCATTGAGTTTGGCCAGGTACATAGGGGGTTGCTCCAAATCCGTAAGGGTCTCCGATTCAACAGTTCCTGGCCGGTCGGTCGTGTGCCAATCCCAGCCTCTCCGCGGCTAAAGTTTTTTGTGGAAATCCTGTTTTTTTCGCTTGACAGCTATGGGATAATGGTTATCTTGCTCGTGCAATCGGAAAGTGTTACTCTTTCTGTGGATTACCTAATATCGTCCACCCAGGTAGGCCGAGCAACCTGCCTGGGGTTTTTATTTGTATCATTTCCCCTATGAAATAGTCGGTTAACGCCAGTCGAATTGGACCAAGGAGCACCGAAGTCGTTCTTGCCTCCCTCCTTGCAAGGCACCCCAGAATCGGGGCATCTTCACCACCCGCCATAGACTCCTTGATAAAAAAATCGCTTGACACAACTTCGGAATGAGGATAAAATTGCCCCCGATACTGAAGTGAAAATGATTATCATTTTCATTTGTCATCGAGAGATTTTGATATTGGGAGTCAGATACGAGCACGTTTCAGAAGACAGTCGCTACCACCTCCTTGATTATCGCCACCTCGTGCCCGAAGGCAATTGGCCAGTTTCTTTGGATTGACTTGTCCGAAGGGATGCACCCGCATTGCACGGACTTGGAGCTGCATCATACTACCGGTGTGTCTGGTACGAGAAGTTTCGAGTACGGGATCAATTTCATCAACAGCTTTTCCTCGAGGGCCTGTGTGACGATCGCACAAGTGTTCACGCAACAGGAGGACGAGCCTATCAAGTGGGACGCATTCCAGATTCACGGGCAATTTCAAATCGTTGGCGCTGGACGCTCGCCGGTGGATGCATCGTTGCGAGTAGAGTACAGTCGCCGGTTATCCCTTACGGCGCCAAATCAACTTGAAGCCCGGTTGATTTTGTCTCGCCAAATCGATAAGGTCGCCGTCACCCTAAATCCTGTATATGGAATGACCTGGGCTCCAGGCAGCCCTGTAACAATTGCTGGATTTGACACCGGTATAGGAGTTCAGGTTTCCGAGAGCTTCAGCATTGCAGTGGAATCGACGACTCGACATCAATTCGCCAACTCGGATCCATCGCTCACAGAGTCGCATTTTGGTCCAACAATCGGGCTTACTGCTGAAGGGATCAGCTTTCTGGTCGGGTACCTGCGGGCATTGACTGACGACGGTGATGACACGCAACTTCAATTTCTCGTTGGGATCGGCCTTTGATTGATACTTACTAAGGACATTTCAAAAATTCGAACCAAGTTGGCCGATCAGCCGACCCTACGCCCCTAACTCTCTGTTAGCCAAGGGCCAACTGGAAACAATTTGTCTGAAAAGACAGCTCTGGCACCTTAACTCCAGACTTTTCAGAAAAATACGCTTGACAGCTTAGGGAAATGCAGATAAACTTCCTCCCAATTATCAAATGAAAATGAAAATCATTTTCATTTAGTTACGCTTATTGAAATCAGGAGGATCGTGTGAAAACCACCCTTATCGCGCTGGCAACACTCACTCTTATCACGGCAGCTTCAAGCCAAGCGGACCGTCGCAAGTACGTCTGGGCCTACGGGACCCAAACAATTGCGGCCGATGCCAGTGAGCTTGAGCTGTACCAAACCACGAAGTTGGCGGAGAACGACTGTTGGGAGTATCGAATCGAGATCGAACATGGCCTTTCCCCTCGTGCTGACCTGGCCATCTATCAGATATTTTCGCAGAAGGAAGGGGGATCATTTAAGTGGGATGCACTCCAGATTCGCGGGCGGTATCGTCTAGCGGAAGCAGGGCGCCTTCCGTTCGCGGCTACGGCGTATGTCGAGTACAATCGAAAGATCGATTTGAAAGAGCCAAACAAGGCGGAATTCAAGCTGTTGCTTGCGCGCGATTTCGACCGCGTCAATTTGGCGCTCAATCCGGTGTACGAGGTTTTCTGGGCGCCGGGTGAAGCCGAGCACGAACTTGGATTCGATACCGGCTTGTCGTACGAATTGTCATACAAGTGGACAGTCGGCATCGAGTCAACGAGTCGTCACGAATTTATCGACGCCGGCGATGACGAGACCTCGTCGTATTTCGGACCAACTATTTCATTCGCTTCCGGTGAGATCTATTACACGGTCGGATACGCCTGGGGGATTACAGATGACAGCGATGACGCCCGTGTCAGGTTCCTTATGGGAGTTGGGTTGTGAGAACCGGACGATTGATTCATGCCGCATGCGCGGCAGCGGTAGTCTCATTGCTAATGATCGCGTGCGGCCCAACCGGCTCCGGCGAGGAGAAGTCGCCCGGTGAAATGGCATTCCGGCGCAGTTGCCAGACCTGTCATTCGCTGCCGAAACCATCGAAGAAGACCGATGAGGAGTGGCCGGCGCTGGTCCGGCGGTATGGTGAGAAGGCGAAACTTTCTCCAGAGACAATTGCGCAGATAACGGAGTATCTGAGAGCTTCGAATTAGGCCAAGGAAGTTTCGATGTTTGTAGCGATTAATTTTATAACCTGCAGACCGGACTACCGCCAGCGCTTTGAAGAACTGCTTGCATCTCGGGTTCAGGCGATTGACGAGATGCCCGGTTTCATCAGAATGAAAGTTTTACGTCCTACTACCGCCGGCGAGCCGTACCTGGTGCAAAGTGAGTGGGAGAACCGGGAATCGTTTCAGGCCTGGTCGCGCTCGGACGCCTTCTGGCGCGGACACTGTCGAGGTTTTGATGATATACAGAAAGCCAAGGAGGCGGCTGAAGAGCCCCCGATGAATTCTCGGTTCATCATGTACGAGGTGATCGCTGAATGAAGCGGTGGCTCTGCCGATTCGGGTGGGGGGCGCTGCTGTTCTTCGCCCTCAAGGGAATTCTGTGGCTAGCGGTTCCGGTGTTTGTCATGAGAAGCTGCAACTGAACAGAATGGCATGACTGCCTCACTCACTTGCCGGAGGCGACTCGCCTGAGGTAGCCGATCTCCCCTTTTTGTCGCCGACGAGTTTTCTGCAGCATCTGATCGATATATTCTGACAATCGCGCGGCGGCGGTGCGGGCCTCATCCCGGCGCTCGAGTGATTCGAGACAACGGACGATGGCGGCATCGCACTCGATCAGGTTGTAGTAGTTGCCGGGGTCGTTCTTAAGATGCTCTCGCAGAATGGCGTACGTCTCCAGAGCGCGTCCGAACTCCTTTTCTTCAAACCACGCCTGCGCGAGCGGCCAGTGGAACGATTTCCCTTCAGGATACCGGGCGATCATTTCTTGAGCGACCGCAATGGCTGAGTCACGCTCCTCGCGGTCGATCCAGATCCAAATCAGCGAGCTGCGAGCGATCTCACGAGAGAGGCGAGAAGAATCGACGGCCAGTGACAATTCCGCAATGCCGCGAGATTTGTCGTTACGGAAAAAGCCGAGCCACCTAAGCAGCCCGGCCTTGGCCGATTTCCAGTAATGGTAGGAACCGAGCCCGGCGTAGATGTCGTAGTTGGCGCTGTCCTCTCTCAGCGCGTTCATGTATTCCCCTTTGGCTCCGAGTCCCAGCCGAACCGCCGACGTGAACGAACCGAAGCGAGAGGCATAGATGGACCGGTACGCTTTCACGTGCCCACGGATCAGATACATCCAGGAGCGATACTGTCGATCACTCGAGACCAATCCTTCGTTCGCCAGCGCCTCGGCTCGGTCCAGGAGACTGTCGTACCGAAGCGGCGAGATCTCTTCTTCCTGATCGATCATTTCGGCCATTAGTGTGACGGCGTTGAAAAAGTAGCCGATCGGATCATCCGGATAGGTCGCACAATAGACGGCGCATGCCGAGTCTGCCTGCTGGAATTGGTCGTTGAAAACGAAATGCTGAATGGTCTGAAGTTCACTGACCCGAGTGGTGTCCGGATACGGCGTGGCGCCGACAGTGCAGGATGCCAGAACGAAGAGTATGGTGGAGAGTATGCAGATTCGGACGAGGAATGTCATGGCACCAAACTACGGCGGCACGGCACCAACTTCAACTTCAAAGCAATCGGGGGCGGCGAACGTATCCGGACGACTATTCGATAATCTGCGGACGATCCGGCAGCTCGTTGCGGTCGTCATCATGGTGCGGAAAGAAACGCGCCAGCTCATTACCGATTGCAGTGACGGCCTGGACCATTCCTTCGGCGTGGCGACCGGCCCTGATTCCTTCCATGATCATGGCATGCGGCTCGTCCCAGTAGTCCTTGGGGACCTTGGTCGCGATGGCGACGTCGGCAATAACCGCCGCCTGTTCTTCTTCGAGCGATACCAGGATCAACACGCCGGTATGCCCGCGAGTCGGTTTGAGCTTATAGAATAGGTGAAGCGCATTGTTCCAGACCGCGCGACGGCGTCGGCTTTCGCTCTTAAGCAGCTTCCCGAGCCCGAAGTAGCCGGCTAAAAAACCGATAATGCTCCAGAGTGCCCCCTGGGTGAAGTTGAGATAGGTCCCCCAGTTCGATTCTTTGGTCAGGTACAGTGACACTACCAGACAAACGACGGCTGCCAGGCTCGATACAACGACCCGCTCCAGAAGCCACGACCGAGACTGCGGGGCCAGCTTGATAGCCAATTCGCCGCTGGATTTCTTCTCCGCTGCCGTCACGGCCTGCTGGATGGCATCCAGGTCCGCCTCGGAAAAATACTTGTCAACTAACGTGGGCATATCGTATTCCACCCTCACCATCCGCCGCTGGCGCCGCCGCCACCCGAGGAACCACCGCCGAAACTGAACCCGCCGCCTCCGCCTGAACCACCGCCGCTAAAGCCGCCAAATCCGCCGCCGAACGAGCCAGTGTGCCAGCCGCCAAATCGCCGCGCTTTGCGCAGCGCCATGACGAGAAAGAACAGGAACAGAAGTCCGGGCAGAGCGAGCACGCGGGGCGTTTGCTTATCGTTATCTTCGGACTTGTCACCAAGCGCCGGAGGCTTGTATTCGCCGCCGATCCCCATGATGATGCCGTCGATGGCGACATCAATCCCGCCTGCGTATTCCTTCTGCCGAAACCGCTGCGACATCGGCGAATTGCGGTTGACCAGCCGCCCGCTCTCGGCATCGGTCAACTCAGCCTCAAGACCATAGCCGACTTCAATGCGAGCACGACGTTCTTCCAACGCGATGATCAAGAGCACGCCGTTATCTTTGGCCGCCTTGCCGATCCCCCACTGTTTGAACACATCGTGGGCGAAATCTTCGAGCGGCTCTCCATCGAGACTCGGCATAATCAGCACGCCGATCTCGTTGGTACTTTGTGTTCGGTAGTCAAGCAGCTTGGTCTCGAGCTGCTGCTTGTCCCCAGCACTCAGAAGACCGGCCAGATCAGTGACCGGTCCCTTGTAGGCAGGAATGGCAACTCCGAGAGCGAGTGCCGGCAGCAACAGCGCCACCGATGCAACCAGAAATGCCCGGACCAACAAGTGGCTACTTGTTGTTGAATGCATCTTTCACGCTGGGCGCTTTCTGCGCTTCAACATCGGCGGCAAAAAACGCCTTTTCGTAGGGGAAGCCAAAGATCGATCCGGCGATCAACGCCATGACGCCCTTCTGGCGATAGACGTTGTACTCGCGGATGACCTCGTTGTACACGCGGCGCTCCTGCGCAATCCGGTTCTCCGTCCCTTCGAGCTGCACCAGCAGGTCGCTGTACATCTGGTCCCCTTTGATCTCGGGGTACCGCTCCACGACCACATTGATGAACGAATTCAACTGACGCGAAAGCTGCCCGGCGAGCGAGTCCAAAAGAAGCGGGTTGCCACTGTTGAGAGCGGATTCGGCCGCGCTTTTGAGGTCGATCACCCGCTGCCGCATGGCGATAACATCGGTGAGGGTCTGCTGCTGGCGCTGCATGAAATTATCCACGCTGGCGACCAGGTTCGGCACGAGGTCGAACCGACGCTGGTAGACGTTCTGCACCTGTCCCCACTTTTCATCGACACCCTGTGAACGGTCGATCAGACCGCCGCGCGCGCTCCAGATGGCGCCGCCGAGGACGATCACGACCAGCAGTAACACCGCAAGAATGGCCAGAAAAACTTTCACATTCGTCTCCTTTCATGACGACAAGCGTTCGGACGACATTCCTGCCGCCGGGCTGTCGAATCTGTCTGTCAGATGGACAAATACGTTGACAATGATAGGATGTTTCTAAAATCGGAGTCAAGGGAAAGGGGAAGCGCGTCAGGTCACATCATCCGCCTGGCGGCGGATGCCAGGACCTTACGCAACAGGCCCGACTACTGACAACTCCTTCATAATATGCTCTGCGGCATGACCATCACCATAGAACGACCTCGAAAAGTTGGCACGGTGGTTCATCATCGAGCGAACTGCCGAGTGAATCGCGCTCGAATCGACTCCGGAAACAACATTGGCCCCGCACTCCACCAGCTCAACCCATTCCGTTTCATCGCGTAAGGTCACGCACGGTTTGCCGAAAAAATACGCTTCTTTTTGAAGCCCGCCGCTGTCGGTCAACACGATACTGCACGCCTTCAGCAGTTCAAGCATATCGAAATAGGTGACCGGTTCAATCACTGTTATGGCGGGCGGGCGCCCATGCTCCGACAGCACTCGACGAGTCCGCGGATGAAGCGGCAGAATGACCGGCGTCTCCCGGTGTATCTGCTCCAGTGCCTCCACGATCGAAGTGAGCCGGCTTATGTCATCGGTGTTTTCGGCGCGATGCAGCGTACACAGCGCAAACTGTCGGAGGTTTAGGCGCTTGATGATGTCGGAATGCTCTGCGGAAAATTGACCATAGAATCGGGCGGCATCGAGCATAACATCGCCGCACTGCACGATCCGGGCGCCCGCTTGCTCCACGCCTTCCTGGCGAAGATTTCGGACTGCGGTATCGGTAGGACAGAACAACAGAGACGACAGATGGTCGGTCGTTACTCGATTCAGTTCCTCCGGCATGTTTCGATTGAAACTGCGCAGCCCAGCCTCGACATGCGCCACCGGTATGCCCAACTTGGCCGCACAGAGCGCCCCGGCAAGTGTCGAATTGGTGTCACCATAGACCAACACGATATCCGGTTTCTCCGCAGTCAGCACTGGTTCCAGCCTGAGCATCATCTGCGACGTCATGGCGGCGTGACTGAGCGAGTTGACTTCAAGATTGTATGCAGGCGACGGTATCCCCAGTTGTTCGAAGAACACCGCCGACATGTTGTTATCGAAGTGCTGCCCGGTATGGACAATGACCTCACGAAGTTCTGGGTGAGCCGCGATCCGACGGCTGACCATGGCCGCTTTGATGAACTGTGGTCGGGCCCCCACGACCGTGACGATCTTCCTGCGTGAGCTCACGTATGGCGCGGCCTACAGTCGGAAGTAGTCTTCAAATGGGAGATGAAACTCCGGCGGATAATATTCCCCCTTCTCCCGGTCAAGGCGGTACCCTTTGTAGTAGTCTCCGGAAGCGATCTTGCGGATCATCGTCACGAATGTGTCAACTTCGGACCTGGTGTTGTACAGCCCAAACGACATGCGGATAGTACCCGGGATATTCGAGCGGTCCCGTGAACGGATTTGGTCTTCCAGTTCTTTCGCCTCCCTCTCGCCGACTCTCAAGAGCGTCTTCACGTAGGTGTGCGCGCAGAAACAGCCGGACCGTACGCCGATTCCCCCCTCATAGCTCAGGATCGCCGCCACCAACGCGTGCGGCAGATTCCCCACGTTCATTGATATCACGCCAAGGCGATTGCGGGCATTGGCGGGGTCGGTATCGCCGAAGAGGTTAACCGCGGATATTTTTTCCAGCTCGGTCAAGGCGTAGGCGGTGAGATTGGACTCGTGCTCGATGATCGCTTCCCAACCGAGCGATTCGAGCAGTTTGATCGCTTTGCCAAGAGCCACCACGCCGATAATGTCCGGCGTGCCGGCTTCTTCCTTCTCCGGAAGGTCGGTCCAGTAGGCATCCTCGAGCGTCACGATATCGACCACGCCCCCGCCGACCGCATCCGGCTCTCCCTGCTCAAATGTCCGCTTGTCTCCTACGAGCACCCCTACGCCAAACGGCGCATACATCTTGTGGCCGGAGAACACCAGATAGTCAATCCGGTGTTCGGGGTCGTGCGGCTTCATATTGACCGGCCGGTGCGGCACCAACTGGGCGCCATCGACCAGGATCCTCGCGCCGGCATCGTGTGTGGCGCGAGCAAAAAAATCGAGGTCGTTGATATAGCCGGTGACGTTCGATGCGCCGGTGATCGCGACCAGCTTCACCTTGGCGCCGTGACGCTTCAAAAGCGAGAGAAAGTGCTCCTTACAGACTGTGCCGTCGTCGTTCGTCCCCACGTGCTCGACCCGCCCGACCCGTCGCCACGGCAGTTCGTTGGAATGGTGCTCCATCAGCGTGGTAAGGATCACATCTCCGCGCTCAAGCGGCAGCCGGTTGGCCAGCTTATTGATGGCCTCAGTGCTATTCTTGGTGAATATTACCACCTGGTCTCTCAAGTCGGCACCGACGAACCGTGCTACCAGATCGCGGGACCGTTCGAATATCCAGCTCGACAACTGCGATTTGAATCCGGTGCCCCGGTGGACATTCGAGTACCAGCGAAGGAACGAGTTGACGGCATCGGCGATCGGCACAAATGTAGGCGTCGACGCGGCGTTGTCGAAATTGATGTATGGCCGGGGACCATGCAAGGTCGGTACGACCGTATCGGCACCGATCAACAAACGAGGAAGATCAGCTATGCGTACTTTGTCGGCTACGGCCGGTGCTACCGGTGATGTGCTCATGCAAGCCTCCAGTCAATGGTCATGCGCAGACCGAATATATGGAAATAAGCGGCGGAACGAAAGGGGCTGAAAAGATAAGGTTAGAGGGTCTCGAGCAAATCGAGGTATTTACGCGCCCAAAGCTCGCGGCGGTGATGCTTGGTGGCGTACGTCAGGTACCGGCTCCCCAGGCTGTCCCCATCGATCTCCCCGGATCTCAACTGCAGGACGATATCGGCAAGGCGGTTGGGCTCATCGGGCGGGAACCAGAGCGCACCACCCGCTTTCTCCAGTTCGCTGATCGCTTCGCTGTCGCGCGAGCCGAACACGATCGGACGGCCGGAGGCCATGTATTCGTACAGCTTGGATGGCACGCCCCGTTTGGCCACGGGTGCATCTTTCAAACTGTGTATCAACACGTTGGAGGCTTTGAGAAAGTGCGGAATGGTTTCCAGCGGTTGCGAACCGACAAACGCCACGTTCTTCAGTCCGTAATCGTGCGCCATTCCCTCCAGGGCATCCCGTTTCTGACCATCCCCGACGAACACGAAGCACACATCGGGTTGATCGTTGAGTTGGCGTGCGGCTTCAATGACGGTCTCCAGTGAGTGCGCCCAGCCCAGTGTGCCGGCGTACAGCACCAGGAACTTTTCTTCCCAGCCGAATTTCTTTCGAATGCCGTTGAATCCGGCGGTAGCGAACTCGCTTGAGAATCCTGACTTGATAGTGGCAATGCGGCCTCTTGGAAGTCCCAGCCCCTCAAGATATTCCGCCATGCCATTGGTCACCGGCACGAGCAGGTCGGCTTTCCGGTACAGCCCGTGCATCATTTTCTTGAGCGCCCGGGTGAACACTGAGCGGTTCAGATTGCCAAAATCCTCTGCCGATTCCGGCTGAAGGTCTCGTATTTCGATTATCAGCCGCGAGCGGCGAAGCTTGCTCAGAAGCCAGCCAATGAGCGGCGTATTAACGGGCGGCGTTGAAGCCAGGACGATATCGACTTTCCCCTTGATACGAAAGGCATTGAGCAAAGATGTTACAAGGAAAGTCACAAAACCGATCATCCGTTTACCGGGGTACCGGTTCGGTGCCGCCAAGACCCATGTCCGGTACACTTTCACGCCCTCCATCAGTTCGGACTGGAAGAAGTGGCCCCGGTATTTGGGCGGCACGATGCCGTCCGGATAGTTCGGGATGGCTGTCAGCACCGATACCTGGTGCCCATTGGCAGCGAAATAGCGCGCAAACTCAAAAAGACGCCTCACGGCGCCTCTCTCAGGAGGGAAGTGCTGTGTCACTATCAGGATATGCATATTCCTATTGTCGTGAGTGTAGCAATTCCTCGTCCCAATGGCAAGATAATAATTCTGCGGTGTATGTTTTTTTGCACGACGCCATAGAAGAGCTTGACACCAATGTTCGCCTGTTTTATCCTCTTTATCCGAAAAGGCTGAAATGATTCTTGCTTCTAAGGGTATAAACAACGAGAGACTTTTGTAGGAGGTACTGAATGAAGAAACTACTGATCATCATGATCATGGTCCTGGTTGCCGCATGCATAGTCATGGCGCAGGACAAACCGGCTGCTCCGGCGGCGGAGAAAGCCAAAGCAGCGTATGTCGGCGCTGAGAAGTGCAAGATGTGCCACAAGGCCGAGTATGAGGCCTGGTCGACCACCAAGCATGCCAAGGCGTTTGAAGCGCTGAAGCCCGAAGAACAGGCGAAACCCGAATGCACCAAGTGTCATGTCACCGGCGCCACCGCCGAGGGGACAGCACTCAATGGCGTGCAGTGTGAAGCATGCCACGGTGCCGGTTCAGAATATAAAAAGCCGACCATCATGAGCAAAGCCAAGTGGGCTGCCGATCCGGCTGCGTACAAGAAGATGGCGGTCGAGGCCGGCCTCATCTATCCGGTCGAAGCTAACTGCGTGAAGTGCCACACCAAGGAAGGGAACGTGAACTTCAAAGAGTTCACTTTCGCAACGATGAAGGACAAAGTCCATCCGGTGAAGGCTGCGGCCGAGCCGGCGAAGAAGTAGACTCTTTCGATATCATTGCATGAAAAGCAGAGAGCGGCCCGATCTGGCCGCTCTTTTTTTCGTCGATGCCACAATGGCTGTAGGTTCAGTCCGGCTTTCGCGGGCGCACCATAACCGACTTTTCACGCTCAATCACCACCAGCCCCGGCTTGGTATTTCGTGGTTTGCGTACGTATCGCTTCTCCGTATATGCCACCGGCACCAAGGTGTCGTTTTTCGCTTTGCTGAAAAATGCCGTGATTGCGGCCGTCTCTTCGATTTCTGCCTTTGAAGGCTGGAACGATTTGTTCGGGTACTTTATCACCACGTGCGACCCCGGGCATTGCGACGCATGAAACCAAAGCTCGTACGGCCGGGCGAATTCGAAGGTCGTGCGGTCATTGTCGGCGCCGTCCCGCCCTACGAAGATGGTCAGTCCCGTGCTTAGTTTGTATTCCCGATATGGGAGTCTTGGCGCCACCTCCCCTTTTTCGACTACATGCGGCCGCAGCGCGGCAATGACGGTTGCATGCGTGGCGGCTGTGGTCTCAAAATTGGCCTCAAGTTCGCGCTGCAGAAGTTCCAGCTCCTTCAGTTCCGCTTGGGAAATCTCCAATCGACGTTTGAGCAGATGCAGCCCCTCGCGCCCTTTGCGATATCGCTTGAAATACGATTCCACGTTCTGTTTGGCTGACAGCGCCGGATCGAGCGGAATGCTCACCGTCTCCGGTCGGTCGCCGTACAGGTCCGTCACGGCAAGCGATGTCATCCCCCTTTTGATGTCGCCGAAGTTTATCTGCAACAGCTCTCCCTGTTTCTTGAATCGCTCAAAGTCAGCCGCCTCGTGAACATCGTGTTGAAGTTTTTCGATGCGTCGGCTCAGTTTGTGCACCGCCTTCTCGACCTGGGACAGAGTCGTCTTGCGCTCATCGGCATCTTCGACATGGGTCTGCCTGCGCCGGCTCATCGCCAGCACGGCGAGCGATAACGTTTTGAACTTCTCCGGCGTGTCGCCCGCTATCGCCAGCTTGAACGGATATGCCTCCAGGTGTCCGGCCACGGAATGGAGATACCCGGCGGTCGGACGCCGAAATCGGTCGACTATCTCTCGAACGGTATCACTGATACGGGCAGCGCCATCGTCGGAAAGGTCTGAAACATGCAGATGCTCAACGCCTGCCCGTCGAGCGGTCTCCCGTGCCAGCGTCCGGTTGAACCCGGCGATCTGCTTTTCCAGAAGCATCACGAGCGGCTGACCGGGATCTTCAGCCGTGAAACGGTCCTTCAACATCTTTGGCGTTACCGATGCAGGAGCCAGTCGGTCAGCCGGCGCGGCAACGGTGTACGGTTCCCCCTCGGTGAATTCACGCTTGCGAAGCGTCGCCAGTTTCCGATCTTTCTCGTCAAGGAGCCAGATGTTACCGTTCGGGCCGATCGCTTCGAACGACAGATGGCGCACTCTCTCGTTCTGAACCAGCGTGAAGGTGAATATACGATCGGTATCGCGCTGGGAGATCGACGTGATCCGGCCGCCGACGATCTCAAAGAAGGGCCACGGCTTTTCCGAGGTCTCGGGTGTCACTTTGGAGGCGGGGACTGCAAAGAAACCGGGTCCCGCCGGGTGATAGACGAACCCGAGCGCCCACAGGCCAGATTGGCCCTTGATGACAACATAGGCGGACCGCTCTTTCTTGTAGAACTCGGTGCTGACAACAAGTCCGTCGTGAATCTCCTGCTTCAATTCTGCCACCAAGGCCGTGATATGGAGCGCTGTCTGCATGGCGCGAATATAGCGACCGTTCGCAGCGGCGCCAAGGTACAAAGAATATCTCGCTCTGAATAACGCTCGCGGGCACGATCGGGGCGGGAAATCGTTATATTGAAGTACTAACCGGGCGGTGCCGTCTCGGCATCTGCCGTCGCCTGAGGAGACCAATACATGACCAAAAAAGAGCACCTGCTTGGACACCTGAAGACCGTCCACGGCTCGATCAGGAAGCTTGTCGACGACATCAGTGAAGAGGAAGCCATCGTCTGTCTGCCTGGAAATCCCAATCATATCAAATTCCTGGTTGGACATATCAGCACCACGGCTGCATTCGCTCTTACCGTTGCGGGGGTGAAACCGGACTACCCGGGAGAGTGGATGAAGATGTTTGCGCGCGGGGCGACCGTCACCGCCGACATCTCGGTGTACCCGTCGATCGCCGACATACGGACACGGCTGTACGCGCTGCACGCCGCCCTGGAGGAATTCGTGGCCACGTGCGACGAGGGGGCGCTCGAACGCGTCAATGTTATCCGCCCGGGCTGGGATGAGAACGCCATGGATGGTGTCCTGTTCTTTGCCGCGCACGATTTCTATCATGCCGGACAGATCGCCATGATCCGGCGGGCGCTCGGCCGCGACCGGATGTTCGGATGAAACAGGCGATGGTGTTACACGACCGTATTGCGTGAGTATAGGAAGCATGCCGAGAATTTGCGCCGTACATACAGCCGTACCGCCGAACCGGTTCGACCAGAAGTCCGCCGAGCAGTTCGCGCGAGAACATTTTTCGCAATTCCTGCCGGACATCGATCGCCTGCTGAAGGTGTTCTCCGGCGCCGGTATCGAAAGTCGCTACTTTTCCTGCTCCCTGGACTGGTTTCGCACGCCGCATTCGTTTGACGAGAAGAACCACATATACATCGAGTCCGCTACAGCTCTCTCGGCTGCGGCCGCCAGGGGCGTGCTGGCCTCGGCCGGTATCTCAGCGAGCCAGATCGATTATATCATCTACATCAATACGACCGGACTGGCCACGCCGTCAATCGATGCCCGCCTTATCAACCTGCTCGGTATGCGCTCCAACATCCGCCGCACTCCCGTATGGGGACTCGGTTGCGCCGGCGGCGTCGCCGGGCTGTCGCACGCCTACCATTATCTGCTGGGACATCCGACCGAACGAGTCCTGGTGGTCGCGACCGAACTCTGCGGCCTGACATTCATGCCTGATGATTTCTCCAGGTCCAATTTAGTCGCCTCAGCGCTGTTTGGTGAAGGGAGCGCCGCAGTTCTGTTGGCCGGCGACCAGGTTGAGCTACCGGGGATTGAGATCCTGGGCACGCAGAGCCGATTCTACCCGGACTCGCTCGATGTCATGGGCTGGAATATCGTGTCGCAGGGGATGCAGGTGATATTTGCCCAGCGCATTCCGGATATTGTGGCTGCCAACGCCGCCGGCGATCTCGACGGATTTCTCAACAGGCACGGCCTGACGCGAGGAGACATTGCCGCCTGGCTTTTTCATCCTGGCGGCACCAAAGTGATCGAGGCATATGAAAAGGCGCTGGCCTTCTCCGACGGTGAACTGGCGATATCGCGCTCGGTTCTTCGCGATTACGGCAACATGTCATCGGTGTCAGTCCTGTTCGTGCTGGAGCGGTATCTTCGGATGAACGGCATTGGCCGGGCGGGCCACGGCCTTCTCAGCTCGCTCGGCCCCGGGTTTTGTTCGGAATCTTTGCTGGTCAAGCTGTGATGGCATGGCTTGACTTCGCTCGGCTCCGGGAGATCGATGTCGAAGTTTCTTGATGTTGCTCTGAAGGCGATTTCCGTCGCCGAGAAGATCACGCTTTCCTCCTATCACAAACGACCGCGTGCGCGGCTCAAATCAGACAACACGCCAGTAACCGCCGCGGACCGCACAGCGGAGAGGGAGATTGCCGCTATCATTCGTGAGGCGTTTCCCGAACACGGCATTCTGGGAGAGGAGTTTGGGCGCAAGGGCGGCAGGTCGGTCGAGTTTATGTGGCTGATCGACCCGATCGACGGCACCAAGAACTTTGTCGGTCAAATACCGCTGTGGGGAAATCTGCTCGCCCTTTGGCACGAGGGGGAAATGATTCTCGGCGTTTCCAATATGCCTATGATGGGGGAACGACTCTGGGCCCACAAGGGGCACGGTGCATTTCTCAATGGCAAACGCGTGCGCGTATCGTCGACGAGCCGACTGGACCAGAGCATGATCAGCTATGGTTCGCTCGGCAGTTTCAAGCAGATTGGCATGGAGCCGCGGATAGTGGAGCTCATCCAGACATGCAAACGCCAAAGGGCTTTCGGCGACCTCTGGCCGTACCACCTGCTGGCGTGCGGCAAACTCGACATCGTGATCGAGGCGGCTATCAAGTCGGTCGATGTCGCACCATTTGTTTGCATTATCCGTGAAGCCGGCGGCGCAACCTGCGACCTCCAGGGAAACCCGTTCGATTTTGGCATATCATCATTCGTGGCCACCAACGGCAGACTGCACCAGGCGGTCATGCGCCGAATGAGTTCTTAACCGGTGATTGTACCACTGAGATATGAATCCGAGTTGTCAGCGTCGGATTGAATCGGAAGCCGGTTCCTGAGACGTGACGGTAGCTGGAGCGGATTTGGTGGGTCGAAGGAAGATCGTTTGTTTGGCGGAGCCGCGCGCAATCTGAAGCAGTGCACCTGATGATTCAAAGTCCTTGAGGATCTCCTCGATCAATTCGCGCTGCGACGCCACCCGCCGGCCATTGACCTGATTGATGATATCGCCCTGTCGCAGGCCGCACAGATACGCCAATCGTGTTTCATCGATCTTCTCAACAATCAATCGGTTGCTGCTGTTCATCCGCGCTGCGAAACCGAATTCCCCCTTGAGCGGGACCCCCTCGATGAATTGCCGCCGCGGCTTGCGTTCGAGCGACGGTTCCTCCGGTAAAGCAGTGGCCAGTACGAGTTCTGAGGTCGCGGGTTCATCGGCCAGCCAGCGCGCCAGCGGATGGTCCGGTTTCAATATCCAATTGGTCTTAAAATATTGCTCAAACAGTGGTCGAGCCGCGAATTGCCGCCGCCAGAATATGGACTCATATGCAGCGCTGGTCGAATCGGATCCCAGCAGTTCCTGACCGGCGGCCAGCGCCAGAAGCATCGCCAGTTGCTGCCGTCGAAACGGCGTGGGATCCATGAGGGGATGATTCGCCACGAAGAAGAAGCCCGAGGCATCAGGGCGGGTCGCCTGCGCCAGCATCCGTTCGGACAGATGGAAAATCAGGTTAAATGTCGACACCGCACCGACAGGCACAGCCTCGATTAACGACCCCTGGCGGACACCGCCGATCGGCAGAAGCAGCGGCTCAGCCGAGCCTGAGGTCGGGAAATATCTCAGGAGATACATGTCGAACCCGGTCTCCCGCCACTGCAGCCCGGACAGTCTGGCCAGCAGAACCAGGGCGGAGTCCCCGAAGTTGTTCCAGAAAGCGGACAACTCACTGCTATTGGCGGCAACCCAGGCCATGTCTCCGGCGGCCGATCCGTTCGCATATACCTCGGGATACAATTCCGCCTGCAGAGACACCGCCCGGTCATTGATATGGACCTCCGGTATAAACATGGATCGGTCCTGTCGGAGAGAGTCCGGTTCCTCGGCATACGCAATCGCCGACAGCACCAGTGATACGATGACGATCATTGTTCGCAATCTTGGCATGGGGGCAAATAACAGCGACCCCAACCGGTCGGCAAGGCAATATCTCATACGGTCACGCCGTGGGATGGCGCGGTTGCCGGGGGCGTCGCCGGGGAACCGAGGAGTTCGAAATAAAACAGTGTATACATGGCGCTGGTGAAGGCTCCAGAGATCCCTTCGACCAGAATCGCCACCAGCAGAACGGCTGGAATACCGAATGCAAGCGCCAGGATAAGTCCGGCGGTCGAAGTCAGTGCCATCACCACGAACGGGACCGCCACCAGCGCCGCCAGCATCATGAACACCATGCCAAATCCAAGCGAGATACACAGGTACATGAGGGTAAGAATGACGTTTTGCCCGAGATGGCGGCGGAACAGCATCCAGGCTTCATCGATGGCGTCCCCAACCACACTATCGCGCACCACCACCACCCGCTCCGCCAGTTGATAGACGGCGGCCACGACGAAAATCCCTGCTATCGCCACGGGCACCAGAATGAACAGCGATATGACTCCAAGGACGGTACTCACGAGAAACAAAAGTATGGCCGGGACGGCGCACACTGCAACCACCACCAGAATCGACATGAAGGCCAGCAGACCAAGCCCTACCATACGCCAGAAGAAATGGAAGCCATTCGAAAACGACTCCCCCAGGCGGTAGCT
Organism: Candidatus Zixiibacteriota bacterium; assembly: GCA_040753875.1. Classification (NCBI taxonomy): domain Bacteria; kingdom Pseudomonadati; phylum Candidatus Zixiibacteriota; species Candidatus Zixiibacteriota bacterium. Next base: position 17,631 of record JBFMDV010000014.1, read on the forward strand.
GCCGCCACGGGTGATGCGGTTGACCGCGTCGATAAGGCTGCCTGAGGTCAGGAAATAAAGGATAAGACTTATCGTGGCAAGTGTCGTGGCGACCACGAAAAGTGTCAGGATGACGGCGTCAGAGGCGCCGAGTTGACTGAGCGTGCGGGTATCATCCTGCCAGCTCATGCTGAACGGCACCCCGCCGGAAACAAAAATGCCCAGAACCCAGAGGCTCTTGAAACGCCATGCCAGATTCCACGAATGATTCAGAAGCCTGCCATAATCCATCATACACCTCCCGGATGTGAGCGGACGGCGATTCGCTCGGCCAATATACACGCCCGTTAAAACCGGGCGCAAACTCAAACTGGCAACCAGAGTTTGCTTGCCAACGACACTGGACAGTCGTTTCTTGCCGCCATGCCACCCCTGCCCCTGATCCATCGTCATCCCACCTGTCTGCTGGCGCTGGTGCTCGCGGTGATGCTCACAGGATGCGGACAGAACGAGAACAGAGCCGGCTCGCCACCGGAAGCATCCGCGGACAGTGTCGTGATCGAGCTGGCGGGGCGCGACTCGGTCTCGGTATTTGATCTGCTGCGCTCTTCACATGAACTCGAATTCAAATCCACGGCCATGGGAATGTTCGTCCGGTCGATCGATTCGGTTGCCAACAGCTCGGCCGCGTACTGGGTGTACTCGGTGAACGACACGATGCCCAAGATCGCCAGCGACAAGATGCTTACGCGTACGGGCGACCGCGTCAGATGGCACCTGCGCAAGACGAAGCAATAGTGTGACGAGCAGGTCGATTGAGTCAGGTCACACGCTCCGAAGCCTCGCGAAGCGGACCTGGAGCAACGAGAAAATGACCGCATGCGGGGGGGGCCACACAAGCGTGACGCGCTGAGCGGATTTAGAGCGCGCCTGTGACGGCCTGCGCCGACAGGCTGCAATCCGCACTTTCTTTTTGTCCGTCCCCTCGTATATTTCGCGACATGACAAGCAATGTTTTCAGTCGGATCGAAAATGGCGAGCTGTTCCTGATCGCCGGACCCTGCGTGGTCGAATCGGAGCAGCTCTGTCTGACTGTTGCCGAACGGCTCGCCGAACTTGCCAACCGACACAAGCTCCCCTATATCTTCAAGTCTTCGTACAAGAAAGCCAACCGCCTCTCAGCGTCATCGTTCACCGGACCGGGAGTTGATGAAGGCTTGTCGGTGTTGGCCAAGGTGAAGGCGAGCCTGGGACTTCCGATCCTGACAGACATTCACGAAACCACCGAAATACTCGCAGCCTCCGATGTGGCGGACGTTCTCCAGATCCCGGCGTTCCTGTGTCGGCAAACTGACCTGGTCGTGGCAGCGGGGAAAACCGGGAGATGGGTGAATATCAAGAAAGGGCAGTTTCTCGCGCCAGAAGATATGGCGTTGATCGCCGCCAAGACCGGTACAAAAAAGACCATGCTCACCGAGCGGGGAACGACCTTCGGCTATCGAAACCTGGTAGTGGACTTTCGCTCACTCGTCATCATGCGTCAGACCGGGCTCCCCGTCGTGTTCGATGTCACTCACTCGCTCCAGATACCGGGTGGCGGCGGCACTGTCTCCGGCGGACAGCCGCAGTACTCGATCCCGCTGGCCAAGGCGGCCGTAGCAGTAGGAGTCAATGGACTGTTTATCGAGACTCATCCCGACCCCCGGAGCGCGCTCTCCGATGCCGGCGCAATGGTGCCGCTGGATGAAATGCCAAAACTGATTGAGGCGTGCCTGCGTGTTCGCGACGCGGTACAATAGACTATGACCAAACTGACTCGCGAACAATTCAAAGAGCGGCTGAAAGCGATCAAACTGATGGCGCTGGATGTCGACGGCGTCTTGACCGACAACGCGCTGTTGTTCGGCCCCGATGGCTTTGAAATGAAGCGGTTCAATATAGCCGACGGTTTCTATATGAAACTGGCCATGCGGGCCGGGCTGGAGATCGCGATCGTCTCGGGCCGCTACTCCCCGGCCACCGACACCCGCATGAAAGAGCTGGGAGTAAAGCGCGTCATGCAGGGGAACCCGGACAAGGTCGCCATGCTGAAACCTTCGCTCGATGAGTTGGGCATAACGATGTCCGATGTCGCGTCGGTCGGCGACGAGATCCTCGACCTGGCGCTGGCTCGGAAGGTGGGTCTACCGATCGCGGTCAACAACGCCGCCAAGGAACTGAGGGAGATCGCACTGTATGTGACAAACACGATCGGCGGCGCCGGCGCGGTTCGCGAGATTCTCGAATGCTGGTTTGAAGCTGTCGACAAAAATCCGGAACAGTATATTTATTAAGCTATGGACCTTCGGGAATACGCCAAAGAAGTGATCCGTACGGAGGCGCTCGCAGTCGCCCAGATGGCTGACCGTATCGACGAACATTTCAACGAGGCGGTCGAACTCATCCTGGATTGCAAAGGGCGTGTGATCGTTTCCGGTATGGGGAAATCCGGGTTGATCGGCAAGAAGATCGCCGCCACTTTCAATTCGACCGGCATCTCTTCGTTCTTCCTGCATCCAGCCGAAGCGTTGCATGGGGACCTTGGCCTGATCCGACCAGAGGATATCCTGATGCTGATCTCCAAGTCCGGACATCTGGAGGAGATGGACACGATCATCGCCGCAGCCAAACGGCTCAGTATCAAAATCATTGTTTTGGGCGGCACGGTCGGCTCGCCGCTGTATCATAAGGCGGACCTTTTTCTCGACTGTTCGGTGGCCGCCGAAGCCTGCCCCAACAATCTGGTGCCGACATCGTCATCAACCGCCGCACTGGTCATGGGGGATGCACTGGCGGTGGCACTCTTGAAAGCGCGCAATTTCTCGCCCGAGGATTTCGCCGCCTATCACCCGGCCGGCTTCATCGGACGGCGACTTCTCAAACATGTTTCCGAGCTTCACCATGCCGGCGAAGCCATTCCTCTAATCAAGCCGGAGGCACCGTTCTCCGAGATGATCCTTGAAATGACCGGCAAGCGGCTGGGGTGTGTGCTAATAACCGACAGTTCCGGCAAACCGACCGGCATTTTTACCGACGGCGACCTGAGGCGTCTGATTGAAAAGGGTGCCAATTTTGCAAAGCTCAAGGCCGGCGATGTGATGATTCCAAAACCGAAGGTTATTTCGCAGGACGCCATCCTCGATGCTGCTCTCGCCGTGATGGAGAAGCACGCAATCACGCAACTGGCGACGGTTGATTCCGACGGCCGCCTGGCCGGTGTGATACACCTGCACGATATTCTCAAGTCGAAGCTGGTGTAGACCGGCATCTCTCCGACAACCCTGCCCGGGTACCCCACAGCTTGGGGCTTGTTGAAAGACTATGCTGTTCCGAAGTCAGTAGCAATCGTTCGTTGTGGCGGGTCTTGCGGCCGCAAGTTATATCATCGCCGCACTTTGACTTTGCTCAGTGCGACGATGACGGTGTATGCTGGCGTTGAAGCACGGCCGTGTGACCCGCCACTTTTTCAACAGTCCCCTTGCTGTTGGTCCGCGACATTCCGATGTTGTGTCGGGCCCGGCAGCTGCTGAATGTGGAAATTGTAGGTCGGCGTTTTGAGCGGTCGACAAGACATGAATCGTCAAGCGTAGCGTGAAGAACATGGGTACAACACAGCGGCTCCAACAAGAACAAAGCGAGAAACCCGACACCCACTAGGGCTCCAACAGGAATGTCGGGTTCCATGCTGGAGCGGTAATGAGATTGCTGGTCGGAAGCGCGGCACGATTCACGTTACATTCTGGAGTGCTGATCCTGCCGACCGCATGAAACCGCGACCTACGGCTCAAGCACATGGTCGCTTGTTCCACGGCTTCGCTGTCGCACGCTTCCCCCCTTGCGCCTCGCCTGACCAGACCCTATCTTGTCGATGATTCATTGTAACCGTAGCACATAGTTTCACATGAGAGAACTGCTCGAAACTCAGTTTTTCCCCTTTGTCATCAAACCGGGGCGGTATGCCGGCGGCGAGTTGGGGCAGATCGTCAAAGAACCGGCCGGTCGACTAAGCTACCTTCACGCCTATCCGGACAAGTACGAGCTGGGCCAGTCATATCCCGGTCTGCAGATGCTCTATCATATCGTCAATCAGGACAACCGGTTTCTCTGCGAACGGGTGTTTGCGGTTGACAGGGACGCCGAGCAACTCATGCGGGCGAAGGGAATCCCCTTGTTTTCGCTGGAATCATGGCGTCCGGCACAGGAGTTCGATGCCTTCGGATTCACACTCGTCGACGAGACAGTCTACACCAATGTGCTTGGCATGCTCGACCTGGCCGGCATTCCGTTACAATGGAAAGATCGCGACGACAGCCACCCCATCATCATGGCCGGCGGACCGGCGGTCTATAATCCTGAGCCGATGGCGGATTTCTTTGACCTGTTCTTCATCGGTGATGCCGAAGAGGGACTGCCGCATATGCTGGCGATCCTGCTGGAACACCGGGGCGAGTTGCGCGAAGCCAGACTGGCGGCAATCGCACGCAATGTGGAATCGGTATATATCCCGCGCTTCTACGACTCAACCAGAAAGCCGTTGACCGATTTCGCGCCGGCGAAAATCAAGGCGCGTGTCATCCGAGAACTGAAGCCTGAATACTATCCCGACCAACCGTTGGTCCCCCTTATCGAAACTGTCCATACGCATCTCGGCGTAGAGATCATGCGGGGCTGTCCACAGGGGTGCCGGTTCTGCCTGGCGGGAGCAATCTACCGACCGGTGCGTCTTCGCACGCAACATGAGATCATGTATCAAGTGGAGACCCAGGTTGCGAGCACCGGCTATGAAGATGTTGGGCTGATGTCTCTCTCCGCGACCGATTATCCCGAGCTGGAACCGTTAGCAACGACACTTGCTCGTCGTCTTGAGCCGTTGAAAGTTGGCATCAATCTGCCATCGCTCCGTCCCGGGTCAGTGACACCGGCATTGCTCGATGCCGTCAAGCGGGTGCGCAAGAGCGGTCTCACGATCGCACCGGAGGCTGGCACCGAGCGGCTTCGTCTGTTCATCCGCAAGAATTTCCCGGATGCGGCAATCTATGACACCGTGCGCCTCGCTTTTGCCAAGGGCTGGAACACGATCAAACTCTATTTCATGATCGGGCTCCCTACCGAGACCGACGACGATCTGATGGGCATCGCCAATATCTGCCGAGCAGTTGCTGGCGTGGCCAACGAGTTCACCGGGCGGCGATCTATTAACGTTACCCTCTCGCCGTTCGTCCCCAAAGCGCACACGCCGTTTCAGTGGGACGGGGTGATCTCGGAAGATGTTGTCGATCAGAAGATCCACGCCATCAAGAGACACACGCGGCTGGGGAATGTCAGTTTCAAGGTCAACAATCCCCGGCTGGCCGTGTTGCAGGCGATTCTGGGACGCGGCGGACGTGAATTATGTCCGGCTATCGAGGACGCTCATCGCCAAGGCTGCCGGTTCGACGGCTGGACGGAGGATTTCCGGTTCGAGACCTGGCTTGCGACCTTTGAGCGTCACGGTATCAGCGTCACTGAATCTCTCAGGCCAATCCCGTTTTCGCGCGAACTGCCGTGGTCGCATATCGACAAGGGGATTTCCGCCGAGCATCTCATGGCAGAGCGGCAGCGCACTTCGATGCAATTGAAAGAGTTCACACCGCACGCGATGACGGCTGCGCCGGAAGAGGCGGTCGAATCGGCCCAGGAGTTTGGACGCGGCAAAAAGAAGATCCCCTCGCGCAACGTGGCTGCCCCCACCAAGAACCGCATCCGACTTCGCTGGAGAAAGAGCGCTCGATTCCGCTACATGTCACACCTCGACAACCTTCGCCTGATCGAGCGAGCCATCAGGCGCTCGCGCATCCCCGTCGCGTACAGTCAGGGGTTCAACCCGACCATGAAAGTCTCGTTTGGTCCCCCGCTCACGCTGGGGTTCACGTCCGAGTCCGAGTTTGTCGATATTACCCTTGAGGTAAACCTTATGCCCTATATGATCGACAATCTCAAACAGGTCATGCCGCCCGGCTTTGATATTCTCGATGCGAAGATCGTTCTTGGCGCTGGAGAGTCTCTTTCCTCCCAGCTCAATCGTGTCACGTATACACTGCCGGTTCACTATTGGTCGGATACCCGCACTCTGGATGAGCAGCTATCCAGACTCATGGCCGCCACATCGCTCGAGATCGATCGCCCGACCAAAGAAGCCACCAAGCGCGTGGACATACGCCCGGCCATATACGGATTGAGTATCGAAAACAACAATCTGGTGATGCTGCTTGGCCTGGGGGATGGTGGCTATGCCCGGCCGACCGAAGTGGCCGAATTGTTGAAAGAAAGTCTTATCACCGACCCGATCGCACTGCCGTTCCACCGACTGACGATGTTCCGGATGGAACCGGACGGACGACACATCGAGGGGATGGATATCTGACGGCCATGGAATCGACCGAGAAAGCGCTCGAACCGAAACGGTACGATCAGGTAAGGGCTGCCGCCCTCGAGGCGATCATCCTCATCGAGCAGGGGGAGCAAACGGAGGGGGCGGTACATGCAGTCACGCACGGCCGCCAGTTCCGACCGATAGATTTGCGCTTCTTGTTGCAGTTGGTCAATGGCACCACCAAGATGCGGCGACGGCTCGACCATGAGATCCGGTTCTTCCTGGCGCGCCCTTCGGCCGAGTTGCCGATCAAGATCGCCAATATCCTCCGCATGGGTTTCTATCAACTTTTGTTCACCGACAAAGTGCCGCCTGCCGCGACGGTATCCGAATCAGTGAGTCTGGCAAGACACTTTGTCGATGACCGCATCGCCGGGCTGGTGAATGCTGTGCTGCGCGCGCGTCTTCGCGAACCGCACAAGGTGCATTTCGCGTCAAAAGACGAGCAACCAGTCAAGTATCTGGGGGATTTTTACAGCTATCCCGATTATTTTGTGAAATACTGCCTGACTGAGTTCGGTTATGCCCGTACTGAGGAACTCCTCAAGCAGTACAACAAGGCGCCGCATGTCACCTACCGGGTCAATTTTCTTAAGGCCAAGCCGGATGAGGTGGCCCACCTCCTTCAGGAGAACCAGATAGAGTTTTCGTATGGAAGGCACCTGCCGGAGTTCATTCATATTCAGGGGGCCGGATTGCCGCTCGAACAACAGCTTCTTCACACCGGCAAAGTGTTTATTCAAGATGAATCGGCCGGGCTGCCGGTACGTCTGCTTAACCCCAAACAAGGGGAGTCAATCGTCGATCTCACCGCGGCGCCGGGCGGGAAGGCGACCTATGCGGCAATTCGGATGCGCAACAAGGGGCGCGTAACGGCGGTGGACAAATCGCACCAGCGTTTGGAATTGGTGGTCGAAAACGCGCAGCGACTCGGGATCCGGATCATCGCCCCCGTGGCATCGGATATGGCGGAGTTTGCCGCTGAGCCATTCGATCGCGTTTTGCTCGACCCGCCCTGCTCCGGTTGGGGGACTGCCGGGAAACACGCCGATCTGCGTTGGGCAAAATCATCCGAGGATATCGAGAATCTCGTGAAAATACAGGCCAAGATGATCGACCGGGCTTCACGCCTGGTAAAGTCGGGGGGGGTGCTGGTCTATTCGACCTGTACCATCATGCGTCCGGAGAATGACCAGATCATCGAAGAATTTCTGCTTCGGAACTCGAAGTTCGAAATTGACCCGGCCGAGCAATTTTTCGACAAGAGCCTGGTGAACGAGCGCGGCTTCGTAAAGACCTACCCAGAATGCACCGACATGGATGGCGCCTTTTGCGCCCGGTTGCGGAGGAAGCTCGAGACTTGAGCGGAACCAGATCAATTCCCGGAGGGAGAGGATTACTGCAGTTGTGGCAGGTCCTGCCATCCGCCGACAGGCTGATGGTGTGACCTGACACACGTATGCTATTTCACCACAACCTTAGGTATCAAGGGCGACAACCGCGCCAGCATCTCGTAGTTGATCGTCTGCGCCCACTGCGCCAATTGCTCGGCGGACAGATGTTCGCGCCCATCGCGGCCAATCAGAGTCACTTCTTCCTCCAGCTTCACACCGGGGATATCGGTGATATCGACCATAATGAGATTCATACAGACTCTCCCCCGCACCGGCGCCCGTCTTCCCTTGATAAGCACATGCGCCTGATTGGAGAGCGCGCGGTCGTAGCCATCGCAGTATCCTACCGGAAGCACAGCGAGCCGCGTCCACGCGGTGGTGCGATAGGTGCAGCCGTATCCAATAAAGCTGTCCGGCGTAACCTCTTTGATTTGCGTCACACTGGTTTTCCATCGCAGCACTGGCGACAGGATATTGTTCGAGCGCCCCATCAGGCGATAGCTGAGATAGGTCTCTTTCGAAGGCCAGTGCCCATACAGCGCGAGCCCCGGACGAACCAGCTCGAAGCGCGTTTTGTCGAACAAGATCAGCGCCGCCGATGATGCCGTGTGCCGGAGCTTCGGTTTGATGCCGAGCCGCGTCATCGTTGCCACCATTCGATTGAAATTCTCCAGTTGAAACTGCGCGTACTCGTGACTGGTGGTGTCCTCGATATTGGCGAAATGCGTGCTCGCGCCGAGTGGGCTTTTAAGGTGTGCGTGCTTCTTATAGATTACTGCAAATCGCGGCAGCTCCTTCTCCGTTATCCCCTGCCGGTTAGTGCCGGTTTCGAGCTTCAGGTGTGTGGCGACATGCGTTTTTCGCTTATCCGACAGCCTGCCAAGTGCATGCAATGTTTCCGAAGTGAACACAACAGGCTCAAGTTCATACTCGAATACGGCATCCAGAGAATCGAGCGCAATCGGTCCGAGCACCATCAATTTCCGTGTCCACCCGGCTGTGCGACAAGCGATCGCCTCATCAAGCGAATGGACCGAGAGATACCCGATCTGGGTCATGGGAGCGAGCATACCAACGATCTGCGGCAGCCCATGGCCGTAGGCATTGGCTTTGACAGATGGCGCCAGGATTCGTCCCCTGCCGGCCAGTCGTGCCAGCGTGCGCACATTCTTCCCAAGCGCCGACCTCGACAGTTCTATCCAATGCAACAGCGTTCGCTTCTGTTTCATGGCGGGAATGTATAGGGATAACGGTGCTACGGGACAAGAAAAAGATAGCGGGCACCTTTCAATGTGACAATCGTACGGCGATAGTCGCCCAGCTACCAATGTCGATTTGCTGTTGACAACGACTGTCATATAGACTAACCTGTCCATACAAGGATTAGTCAGAAAACTTCTATCCGGGGGTCATGTCTATGGCGTGTCGTTCCATAGTTCACTCAACGCTCACCGCAATTCTTGTGGTGCTGTGTGTTTCCAGCGCATTCGGTTCGAAATGGGGGAAGGTCACACCCGAGGAGTGGCAGTTGATGCCGCCGCCCACCCATGCTGACATCAACGCCGCGGTCGTGTTCGACCGCTGTACGCTCAACGTCGGTGAGGAAGTTATCACGATCCGGCGTCATGTCCGGCTGAAAGTCTACCGTAAGGCTGGCGCCGACGAGATCGGCGAAAGGCACATTTATTACCGCGATGGCGACAAGCTCACAAATCTGAGGGCTCAGACCATTCTCCCCGACGGGAAAACCGTCAAGGTTGAATCGCGCGACATCTTTACAAAGACCGTAGCCGGCGAACGTTACAAGACGTTTGCGTTTCCGGTCGTTGACAGCGGCTGCATACTCGAATATCAGTACACCAACATCAACCAGCGGTATTACTATCTAAAGCCATGGTACTTCCAGGGAGGCCTTTATACCTTCGAATCGCAATTCACGCTCGAACTGGCACCGGGGTTCGTGTACAGTTCTTCGCTTCATCGGGCCACGGGCGGCGCCGCTGAGGCCGTCGAAGACGAGTGTCTTGATCCGGCCAATCCGGGGCTCAAGATCAAGCAATACACATGGACTCAGCGGAATCTGCCGCCGATTACCGACGAACCATTTATGGCGGCACGTGAGAACTATTACTTTGCCCTGCGATGCCAGCTGGTCGAATACCGGACACCCTATAGCGTCGTAAGGTTTGTGAAGGACTGGGCCGATTTGGGGAAGGAACTGGATGAGTTTGTCGGCGCATATGCGTACGGCGGCGGTGTCGATGACCTCGCTAAGCGGCTGACGGCCAATGATTCCACCCAATCACTCAAGGCCGAACGCTTGTACGATTTCGTCTCGGACTCGATCAGCTCCCAGCCGGACGCGGAGGGCAAGTGGTTCACCAACAAGAACCTCAGCCAGTTGCTCAAGAACGGATTCGGCACGGGCGACGAGAAGAATCTGTTGTTGCTTCAAATGCTTCGCAAGTCGGGCATCACCGCCTGGCCGGTCTTTGTCGCCACACGGGATCGCGCCCAACTTGACCCGAATAACTGCCATCGGTCGCAATTCAACCATATCATGCTGTTTGCCCAGCTTGATTCGTCTGCCATGTTGATGGATGCTTCTTCGAAATACAGTCCCTACAGTGTCCTACCGGCGAACTGCCTCGTAGATGCCGGGTTCCTGGTCGACGGCAAGGATTCGAAGCTGATTCGCATCACGCGTGCCGATCCGCGTACGTACCGCCTCGATGCCACCGATATCGTCATCGACAGCTCCGGTAACGCCCGCTGTTCGACGACCTGCCAGATGACCGGTTATTTCGTGCCGCAGTACGGGGAGCTCCTCGACCAACAGGCACCCGACGAATTCGTCAAAAAATATTTCCTGTCGAAAGCGAGTGACGACGCCGAACTTGACAGCAATTCGTTTTCGACGAATGACGCAGGGAATCTGACTGTTGAGGCAACGTATTCTCTTCCCGGTTACGCCCGCAGGTTGGACAACAACACGCTGATTCGCCCGCCAACCTTCTATTTTGCAGAAAACCCGTTCAAGCGGGAGCGACGCAGTTTCCCGGTTGATTTCAATTTCCCCTTCACCTACCACAATGTCGTCCGGGTCTCTTCCGCGACCGGAGCGACGTCATCGACCCTGCCGAGAGATACGATCATGGAGATACCCGGCATTTCCTTTCAGAGAGCCAGTGTGTTCGAAAACGGTACGGCCGTGGTCGACACCCGGTTGATCGTCACCGAGCCGGTGTTTGAACCAGGCCGCTACCGCGAACTGCGACGGTTTTTCGATGAAGTGGCCAAAGCACAGGCTGAAGAGGTCATTCTGGCTTCGGAGATGTAATCGTGATCCGGTGCTTCATCGCCTTTGGCATCCTGCTCAACCTGGTCGTTGTTGTGGATGCGTCAGACGATCCGCCAAAGGGAGCCCGTATCGATTCGATTGCCTATCGCTGCCGGGTCGACGGCAACCGGGTCCATGTCGCCGAATTCCGCCGCCTGACCGTGCTCAATCCCTCAGGTGACAAACATGCATATGTAGCTGAATACGAAAACAGATATATCAGACTGAAGAATGTCAATATTCGCCAGTACGATGCCTCCGGCAAACTGTTGATGAAAAAATCCAAGGGGGATATGACGAAGGCCTGTGGGCAGGGGCAGTCCTATCTGCTTTACGACGATAACTGCAATTACTACATGGAACTCCCGGCACGAAGCTACCCGTACACCATTGAGCACGAGACCGAGTCCGACATGCAGTCACTATTTTTCCTGAGAGGATTTATTGTACAACGATCCCTACCGGTCGTGCACGCCGTCGTGGAACTGGAGTACCAGGATGACCGGCCGATCTTCTGGAAACTGTACAACCACGATACGACCCCCGAGGAAACTGCCGCTGCTGGCCTGCACAAGTTCCGCTGGATATTCGACTCGATCCCGGCGACCCCTGAACTGACATACGCAACCGCGAAGGATCGCCAGGGAGCCTATCTGGCCTTTTCCGCCGAGAGCTTCGAACTTGAAGGATTCCCCTTCAATGGCCGCACCTGGAAGAACGTCGGTCTCTGGCAGAAACAGCTCTCAGCCGGTCGCACCGGCGCCGATTCGCTGCCGACACCGTTGCCTGCCACCGACGCTGCTGATTCGATCGCCTGCGAGAAATATCGAGAGGTCACCGCTGCAACTCGATATGTAGCCGTGTCCATCGGCCTCAGCGGCTGGCAGCCGAATTTCGCCGACCTGGTCGCGCAGCGCGGCTACGGTGACTGTAAGGACATGACCTGCCTGCTCACTGCCAAACTGCACGCCTCCGGCATTGAGGCGTACCCTTGCCTGGTGATGACCGCCGGCGAGGGCTGGCTGGACACATCGTTTGTCAATTTCCAGTTCAATCATGTGATCACTATGGCCGTAGTCGGTGGCGATACGCTCTGGTTTGACCCGACCTGTAGCAACTGTCCCCCGGGTGATCTTCCCGATGGAGACGAAGGGATCCCGGTACTGGTGATCACGGATACGGGAGGAGTAGTCGTGACCACCCCGCTCTCCACGGCCGAGCAGAATACGGTCCGCAGGACCGCCGTGGTGACAATCGACACTACTGGCCGGGTGAGCGTAGCCGCTTCTGCCGACGTTACCGGCAACCATGCCCATTCGCTCAGAGCATATTTCGAGGGGGCTGACCGTGAGAAAACGGAGCGGTATGTCAAGGAGTGGTTTTGGGGAGACTCTCGAAAGTTCGAACTCGCCAGGTTCGAACTGCGCGATCTGGACAACCCCGATGTGCCGTTGCACCTGGAGGCCGCGTACCATGCCGTCAAGCCAATCGATCGCCTCCGGGGCATCGCCTACCTCCCGCCGTTTCTATTCACGGACCGCGATATCTACGGCGGGGCCAAACTGACCGAACGAACGACTCCACTCCAGCTCGGCTACGCAAGGACGATCAGCGACAGCATCATAGTCACCGGCCCCTTGATCGCCTGGGCCGATTCAATGCTCTTTCCGCCAGACTTCTCGGCTGATTTTTACGGCGGACACGCTTCCTGGCGATATCGCAGGGGAAACGACTCGGCGTTTGCTCGCTACGACGTCAATTATACGGGAGCATCGGTTCCGGTTGAACAGTTGCCGGCGTTCGGGGTTTTCTTGTCCGAACGGCGGAAGCAGATCGATGCCCCTATCAGGGTGTTTGTCAAGTGACGCCCCTTCGTGCTATGAAGCAGCGCGAGCAAGAGTATGGCAGAGTCTGAAGTGAAGAAACGGCTGGTCAAATCAGCCCATACCGCAACCTATACCGACCCCTTGATAGTCTCGGAAAACGAGATAGTTGAAGTCGGAAGACGTGACTCGGAGTACCAAGGCTGGCTCTGGTGTACGGCAAAATCCGGCAAAAGTGGCTGGGTGCCGGAAAAGTACCTTGAGTGGAAAGGTGACAAGGGAATCATGTCCCGCGATTATGACGCCACCGAGCTGACTGTCGACGTCGGCGAGTGTGTCACCGTCCTGTTTGAAGAATCCGGCTGGGTCTGGTGCCTTGCCTCTGACGGTCGTGCCGGATGGCTGCCAATCGACAGGCTGAGCTAACTCAATCGTAGGTCGTGTTCCGAGGTCGCCTCGACCGAGAAACCCGATACCGTTCTCTCATGCTCCCAGTATGCTCTCGGGAGCATCTGTGGCACGCTGGCTACCCACCCAAATAAACAGGACACGTCCTCGTGTGCCGACAGCCGGCAGACCGGGAATGCGGCTGTGAAGTCGGGCGTCTCCGCCCGACTTCCGTCACGCATGAGGCGGGCGTCAGCCAGAGACGGCTGACGGCACAGTGCAACCGGGAGGTCTGCGGTTCATGGGGAGGGATCCTTAGCCACGTATCGTCGGCCTGAGCGGAGTCGAAGGCCGAGTGTGGGAAACGGAGCAACGCTGGCTCGCTTCGCGGTTCGACTCCGCTCACCGCGACACTACGGAATGCTGGTGACCAGGCAGTGCAGATACAACCGGACAAACAACACCCGGGCCTGCGCACCATATCTGCCCACCAAACAGAAAGCCCTGTCTTGCGACAGGGCTTTCCAGGAATCAAATCCTGATGAAGTACAGCTTACTTCACCAAGAGCATCTTCCGAGAGGCGGAGAAGCTACCGGACGTCAGCTTGTAGATATACATACCACTTGCGACGTTCGAAGCATTCCACTCAACCTTCTGATAACCGGCTTCCGCGGTGCCCGTGAAGGTCTGGACCAATTGACCATTCACGTTGTAGATCGCCAGGTCATACGAACCGGCAACCGGCAGAGCGAATTCGATGGTTGTCGTCGGGTTGAACGGGTTCGGGTAGTTCTGAGACAACGAGTACGTCTTCGGTACCGATCTCAGAGCCGCCGGAGCGCCCTCGGCAGTAGCCATCTCGATAGAGACGATGCTGCTCGGGACGGTCACGAACTCACCCGTGAAGCTCTCAGTGTGGTTTACACCGTCAAACGGCGGGTAGACCAGGATGCGGGTATTCTGGCCGTCGAACTGGGCTTCCATCAGCATGTTGTTGGCCAGCAGGGTCGGAGTAACGTTCCCTTCGGCCACGATGAAGGCTGCGCCCATGTTGCCCTCAACCGAAACCACGCCATTCTCGACCGTGTAGTTCACGGCCTCTGGGCTGATCTTCGGATACGGCAGAGCGTCACCCACCACTACACGAATCAGGTAAACCAGGTCGGCTACCGACAGGGTCAGACCATCAGCGTTTACATCAGTCGCCGCAATCTGGCCGTTCACGTTGACCGTGAAGGCGCCCAGACCGACGATGAAGTAGTTGGTGAAGTTGACCACGTCGGCGATTTCGTACGCCAAGCCGTTCAGGTTGATATCGCCGCGGGCGTCGATCGAGTCGGCGCACACGATGTCGATGCCACCGTCAAAGAAGTCGATAATACGCCAGACTTCCGGCTTGTCGGGGTTGACGATATCGCATTCGGCCTGCGCGCCATACCAGGTCGGGAAGCCGAAGGTCGGATCGGTGATCTCGTAATAGCTGTCAGAGCCACCGCCGCCGACATAGTCGAACACCTTGCGGGAAATCAAGAGCGAGTCACCCTTGAGGTTCGAGAAGGCGTTGTCGGTGCAATCAAGCCAGTAGAACTTGATCGGCACAAACTGGCATTCCAGCGTGAAGTCGTTGGAAACCAGGAACTCCAACTGCGCAATCACGCTATCGACACCCGGAGGCGGCGGATAGTTGGTGAAGCAGCCGGGATGATTGGCACCGTTGTTGGTCTCGGCAATTGCAACCAGCTTAATCAAGCCGGTCGGACAGCCGGTACCGCAGTTGCCAAACGGACCAGTGCGGTAGGTGAAGTATTCCCAGCCGCAATCGGTCAGGAATCCACCCACCAACGCCTGGGTGAACGTCAGAGCCGACTGATCATACTGGATCAGGAGGTCAAAACCGCCCACCGGGTAGTTGGTACCCAGGGTGATGTCAACCGTCGTGTACTGACCCTGAATCTGGTTGTGCACTTTCTCGATGACAACCTTACCCCAGTCTACCGTTATGGTAAAGCAGCAGGTATCAGCGTTCGACGGGCTGCAGGGGCTGCAGACGTTGGCGCTGTCGGTCACTTCGACGCATGCCGTGAAAGTACCGAGGAAGTCGATGTCATCGTATACTGTCGGCCAGGAGAAAGCACCTGTCGCCGGATTGATGACCGGAGTTCCGGGACCGGAGAAGCTGACTATTTTGTAGATCAGCGGCTTCGGGCCGAAATCGGCATCTGTCCCGGTGATCGTCGCAAAGGCGGTGTCGCCAAGAACGATCTTGATCGGGGTCGCCGGGCAAGTGATAACCGGCGGGGTGTTCTGGACACAGATATCAAACGAGGTCTGCGCCGAGGCTCCGCACTTGTCGGTCACTTTCACCGTGACGGTATGGGTGCAAACATCCGCGCCGGTGGTGGTCCAGGAAATAGCGCCGGTGCTGGAGTTCACGTTCAGAGCGCTGGGGCCACTGACCTTGCTGTAGGACAGGACCTCGCAACCCTTGGCCAGATCGCCATCACTGCCAACCGCGGTGTCGACAAAGGTCTGACCCCAATGCAGCGTGGCATTCGGGATCGACGCAATGGTCGGAAGCGTGTTGACGATGGTGATGGTACCGGTGGTGACCACCGCTGGGCTAACTGCGGTGCCACTGGCATTTGCGAACTGGGTCTGGATTACAGGGACTGCCATCCCGCAGCCGAAACCACAAGCGCCGCCGGCGTATGCAAACGTCGAACCGGTCATTGTCACCGTGCCGCTGCACACATCGTTGGTATGGAAATTGACCTTAGCAATCAGATAGTTGCCGGCCAATAAAACGTCGCTTGGGCCAGTTTTTATAGCAGATATGCGAATCGTGTCCGGTAATACGTGATCCGCCATGCTGGTGGTATCGACAACCCGGAGATTCAGCTTCGTGAACGAAGCATCGAACGCAACGGACCAGTTGTCGAATGCTGCTCCACCAGAGCCGGAAGCAATCACGAACACGATTTCGACCGCGCCTGTCGAGTCGGCGACACTCAGGTTGATGTTCGCCACGCCGTTATCACAGCGGAGCGAGTTCTTCGATTCGAATGTCACCGTCTGAGCAAACGATGTTGAAAACGCAAGTACCGCTATAAAGGAGATCAGCAGCAAAGAATATAAGTTTCTTTTTTGCATCATTTAATGCTCCTTTAATAACCAAAAGGTCATTCAAGTTTCGGGTAATATCCCTGATCTTTAGTCAGAAACATTGACCCTGTAGTTCCGATATTAGTCTGTGAAGACCGGCTATCGGAGCCCTCCAGTTAATCACCAGATTCCCAGCTCGTTGATCAATAAGCCCAAAAGATATTGACCGCTGAACTGTTCCTCTAATGAGACTGGGGAAAAGGATGAGAGAAAAAACGAAAACCGTCCGGATATAATCCACCGGTTTGGTTTACAAATCTCTTGTTGAAACCTGAAAGAAGCGTTCGAGTTGGCCCAACGTCAAGTTCTGCTTAACGTTGTTAAAGGTGCTTGGGACTCAAAACAGAAGCGTTTGTGCTACACAACTATTTCCCTAGACGCCAGCAACATAGCACCTCCCCCCTTTTTTGTCAAGAGAAATCTTTGAATTGAGACGCAGATTACCAAAAACGACAGCATGTAGTAACGGAATCGTGCTCCTTGACCTGTCCAGCCGCAACCACGGTAGCCAGCCTACCTCAGCGTTCGGAGAACAGTACCATGCGAAAAAGGGGGCATCTGGAGTCGCCCATTGGCCCGGTTCATGAGACCTGATCTGCTTTTCCTGGCACTGTCGACGCCTCCTGCAGAAGCATTCTCCCGTCCGAATAACGCGTTGATAAAATTGTGACTGTTTTCACAAACTTGGCGATCCGACCTCTCCTGATTTCCTGCATCGCTGAAAAAAGAAGATTGTGAAGATTTTCACAGACGATCTGCCGTCTGTTGGTCGGATCCGTTAGAACGCGTAGGTCAAGCTCGACGACAGGAGCACCAGCCGGTTGTTGTCCTCCGCCCGGGTATGCCACTCCCACTCAAGCCCCAGCAGGATGTTGAAATTGAACCCTCCCACTACTCGCCAGTCGCCTATCAGGTTTAGCCGTTGATACGTGAAACTGGTCTGGAGGTCGCTTGGGTTGGTCAGGCGGCGGTATCCCAGATGGTAGTCCAGAGTACCGAAAAATCTCCCCAGCTTCGAATAATCGATGGTCCCTTTTCCCCCCGTCTCAAGATAGTCCTCCCCGTCCTGCAGAGAATCCTGAGCCATCGTCAGCCATTCCATCTCAGGGCCCAGACCAACCTCCAGGCCATCGAAACCGTACCCGGCCACCACCGAGGCAGTGGTTTTGGTGTAGTTCGAGTTCACCAGGTCTTCAGCATTGAACCAGTTTGCCTCGAACTCGATTTCGGGCCGCCCAAACCAGCCGCTCCCCAAAAGCAGCTTGCCCCGTCCCCCAAACTCTAACCGGCTGTAGTCGTCGGACCGGTCCAACCGCTGGTAGTCTTTTCGTTCCAACCGGGCAGCCAAGTCAATATCTCCCCGGCTGGCCAATGCCAACCAGGCGGCTTCCAGCCCGAAGTTCGCGTAGTTCAAGTCGCCGGAGTCGGTCACGTTACGAGCCAGGTAGAAAACGTCGAGGCTGGCCAGCGACAGCCCGGCGAACAGATCTGTTCCCAGCTTGCCTCCGAAACGCTGATAATCAAAAGCCACCGCGCTCGGATCGGCAAACCTGACCAGCTCCCCTTGCCCTTGGACCCAAAGAGTGAATCTCTCGTCAATCGGCAGTTTGAGCTTGGCCCGACCGGTCCCGGAAAGGTAGCTGTCTCCCGGCTCGACCTCGCCCCGATACCGATTCCGCCAGTCAAGTTCGCCACTGGCATCGAGTTTGAACTGCCCCAACTTAGGGCGCCAGGCCGGGTAGAGCTTCAGGCGAAGCTTCTCCGACCCCTGTTCATAGACCGCCCGCAAGTCCAGTTTGCGGAAGTCCGATGAGCTCATGCGGAGTTCCAGCATCCCCCGGAAATCATCAAGGTAGTTCGTCTTGAGGGACCATCCTGTCAGGAAGGAATCGACTCCTGCCTGGGTGAGAGAATCCAGGAAGTACTCCTGCGAGAGAAAATCGTAGCCGATACCGGCCTTGATGCCAAAATCGGTGGCTGAGGGGGAGTGGTACGTGCCACCGACTATACCAAGGAAAATTGCCGCGACCCAGATCCTTGTCAAAACCGCTATCCTAAGAGCGAGGGGTGGAGATTATTGGAAAAAGGCCTCCGCCTGGCGAATAACGAGCTGGGCTGCCTGAAGCGCGGCGATGGCCTTGTCAGTCTGGCCGGAATTCAGCGCCTCCTGGGCGAGTGAGAGTTGTTCGGCCGCCTGATGCAGTTGTTCCTGCACCTTCTGGAGGGATTCTCCGGACAGACCGGAACTCTGGTCAGAAAGCTGGTCGAGCCGTCTCTTGAGGCGGTCATGGCGGGCTTGCAGCTGGTCTGTCCCTTCGCATTCGCGAGTGGCCTTGAGAGCGAATTCGCGGGCTTTGAGGAGGGTCTGAAGGGCTGCGACCACCTGGCCCCGTCCAAACAGATTCTCAGCCAGAGCAAAGGTCTCGTTCGCCTGACGGAGCATGGTCTGCGCAGATTCGGAACCGCAGTCGCTGACCGCTGACCTGGCCCGGTCGAGCAGTTGGCGGACATTTTCGTGGCGCCGGTCGTAGCTTTCTTCACGCTGATTCTGGCGATGCTCCGCTCCAAGGATCTTCCACGCCATCTTTTCAACCTGATCGGCCAGTTTGAGGGCCGGACGATACTGTTTCTGGCGGTAGAACTCCCAGGCGCGGGTCAGGTTGTCCTTGGCTGCCTCGTAGATCGCTACCAGGTTCCGGTCCTGGCTATCGGCGACAGCGGCTCCGGCGCGATCGATCAACTCGGCAGCTCGTTCCATCATTCGCTGTACGACCGCTTCGTTCTGCTCGGCCTGACGGCAATTGGCAAGAGCCATCTTGATCAGATCCCGGGCGCGCTGGGTGAGCACATGAGCGGTCTGAGTACCCAACAATGTGTTCTGCGCGAATGCCTGCTCGGCTTCTTCCTGCCGTTTGCGAGCCTGTTCAAGAGGTGCTGCGGCCAGCGGGCAATCATAGGTCCGGGCAACTTCCTTCGCTCGGTCCAGCATATCCTGAGTCCGGTCCATCTCCATTTGGACCACTTCGCGGCCCATTCCCTGCTGGCCCATTGCGGGAACGGCGAGGGCTACAAGAAGCGCCGCCAGCAGAAGGATTTGTATTTTCAACCGGTTCATTATCATTCACCTCGATTCACGAGGATAGCAATCAAACGCTGTGCCCGTCAAGGCCGCCCGGCTAAGCCTTTGCCTGCAAGTAAGTTGCATATTACCAAACGGGCTCAATCGTGCCACTTTGTACCATCCGGTACGTGTGTTTGTCCCTTGTGGCGCACCTGTGGCGGCAAGGCCATTCATTCCAATGGAATCCCATGGACTTTCATTCGGCTATACAGACGCCGCCGGGTTATCTTGAGCAGCCTGGCCGCATCGGTTTTGTTCCCTTTGGCGCGGGTCAGCGCCGACAGGATCATCTCCTTCTCGCTCTGCTCGAGTCCCGCACCGGGAGCATGTGGTGCTCCCACGATATCGGGAGCACGAATTACGGGAGCATCATCGATCTCAAGCGAAAAATCTTCCGGTTCCAGCGGCTCACCGGCCGCCAGGATCACCGCCCGCTCAAGCACGTTGCGAAGCTCCCGTATATTGCCGGGCCAGTCGTAGTGACGAAACAGTTCCTTGACCCCGGCACTGAGACGGGCGTGTGGAAACTGTTGCCGGGCCAGAAAATATTCCGCCAGTTCCAGGACGTCGTCCTCTCGTTCCGACAGCGATGGCATATTGATCGGAAAAACCGCCAGCCTGAAATAGAGGTCCTCGCGAAACGCGCCTGTCCGGGTGGCCTCTTTGAGATCACGGTTGGTGGCCGCGATTATCCGGACATCGATAGCGACCGTATCGAGGCCCCCTACCCGCACCAGCTTCCGTTCTTCGATGACCCGAAGAAGCTTGGACTGCATGTTAGGGGACATCTCGCCGATCTCATCGAGGAAGATCGTCCCCCCCTCGGCCAATTCGAACCGACCCCGTTTGCGGGCCACCGCGCCCGTGAAGGCTCCCCGTTCATGGCCAAATAGCTCCGATTCCAAAAGGGTCTCGGTGATGGCGGCGCAGTTCACGGCTATGAACGGCTGCGAGTGACGTGGTGAAAGATCATGGATCATCCGGGCGGCCAGTTCTTTACCGGTGCCGGACTTGCCGGTCAGGAGAACGGTGGTCTCGGTTCGGGCCACTTGTTCAACTAATCTGCGGACGTTGACGGCCGCTGGTGATGTCCCAATAAACCGGTCGGCGAATCCGGCGGCGGCCACCTGTCGAAAGTGGTCGCTGAGGGATCGCTGCTTTTGCTGATCTACGAGTTTCTTGACCAACAGGGTGAGTTCGTCGAGCGAAAAAGGCTTCAGGAGATAGTCGGCGGCCCCTTTTTTCATGGCGCTGACGGCGCTTTCGACTGTCCCGTAGGCGGTCATCATGACCACCTCGGTCCCCTCCTTTTCGAGCGCCTTCTCAAGTACGACCATTCCCGAGATCTCCGGCATGGAGAGATCGGTGATGACAATATCGAACGCGTGTTTTGCCAGGAGTGTTAGCGCTTCGGCTGGTTTGGTGGTGGTGGTGACGGTATGCCCCGAATCTTCGAGCGTTCCGCAGATGAGGGAAGTCATTTTGGGTTCGTCATCGACGACCAGTATGCGCGCCATGGCTATGTTGTCGTCCGTTTCGGCAGTTCGATTATAGCAGTCGTGCCGGTAGCTTCACGGCTGTCAAGTCTCAGAGTTCCGCCCATCTCCTCAATGATCTTGCGGCTTACATAGAGCCCAAGCCCTGAGCCGGTTTGCCGCGTAGTATAAAACGGTTCAAACAGCCGCTTAAGCTCTTTTTTGCCTATTCCCGGCCCGTGGTCAGAAACTCTGATAATAACAGTGTTGCCGACCTCATCCGCTGACAGTCCGATCGCCATCGGCCTATCGGAGGCAAGGCAAGCCTCGGCGCCGTTGATGAGGAGATTCAGGATCACCTGGCGAAGCGAACGCGGGTGACCGGTCATTGGCATGACCGACGACGGCGGACTGCCGAACCAGATCAGTTCGTGGGATGCATACTTCTCGGAAAGATGACGTTTGCTGCTGGCCAATAGCTCGGTCAGGTCGAACTGCTCCGGTGGTTCGCCGGATAGGAGCTGTCCTTCTGCTTTCGCGAACTCCAGGTATCCGGAGACAATGCTGTTGAGACGGTCCGTCTCTTCGATGATATACCGGCTTTCATCGGCCTGTGATTTCTTGTGCAGCCGCTCTGCTGACGCGCGAATGATCATCAGAGGATTCCGAATCTCATGCGCCACCACGGCAACCATCCGACCAAGATAGCCGTGGGTCTGCGCCAGAAACAGATGCTGTTCGGCGCGGTTGAGGTTCCGCTGCAAGAGCAGGAACAGAAATCCCAATAGAAACCCCGCGATCAGCGAAAAGAGCGTGGCGTAGGTGAGGTTTTCTTTCAGACTGACCAGCGAATCGAAATAGTCCACACTGGCTTCCACACCAAGCACGGCCAGCGTAATACCCATAGTATCAACCAGCGGTGCGAACGCTGATTTGAGGTAGAACGCGCCGGTTTGATACGATGGTGTCACGATCGCCGCATGCCGACTGCTGTAAAAGAGTGAATCGATGAACGGTCCGTTGAGACCAGCCAGGAAATAGAGCGTGTCCGGCTCCTCTAAGGTGGTGGCCAGATAGCTGTAATTGTCGTCGAGAATGAACAACTCGGATAGTGAGTCCTCCAGCCGAATCCGGTCCAGGTAGCGGTTTACCTCAAGATACGCCTCGATATTGCCGTGGGTCAGACTGTCGACAGCGGCCGCGGATAGGCCTGCCGCACTGGTCTGGGCGACCGAGCGGAGTCGGCGAGCG
Source organism: Candidatus Zixiibacteriota bacterium (assembly GCA_040753875.1). NCBI lineage: Bacteria > Pseudomonadati > Candidatus Zixiibacteriota > Candidatus Zixiibacteriota bacterium. Next base: position 40,015 of record JBFMDV010000014.1, read on the forward strand.
AGTTGCTGTTCAAGGAGTGTCTCGGTATGCTGGTAATAGTACCACCAGGCGAGATTCACAAGCAGAACCAGAACCACCGTGAACAGCGCAACCGCGACATACCGTTTGGAGCGGGCCAGCATGGGGGAAGTAATTGTCTAACAAGGCGTGGAGTCAACCATTTGGATTGGCACAAGCCATAATGCCAAAGGCTGGTTCGATTTCCCAAATCGGTTGACATACCACCCGAAATCTGTATACTTGGGGCCGGTTGAAGCTTCTATTTCGATGACCCCATCGTCTAGTGGCCTAGGACATCGCCCTTTCACGGCGGTAACACGGGTTCGACTCCCGTTGGGGTCAGTGGATTTGCCACTCTTATTCTGACGCGTAAAGAGGGGTGGTGAATGGACTGGGGATCTCACGCGGCGTGTCGACTCCTTTTTTCCGTGAAGAGAGTTCTTGTTCGACCGAGTTGCCATATAGCAGAACCCCTTGGTGGTTCTGGCATTCCTATGCCGGCGGAACCAGAAGCGGTTCCGCGCTACGTGGACTTGTTTTCACCGTATTTGTTTTCCAACGCCTGTAGTAAGCTCTTACCTTCGCATTTCCATACAAATACCAAGCCGCGACTCCTGAGGTAACAGCACAGAAAACAAGACTCACCACATCAAGTGTTGATGTTCCATTCAACGCTGGCAAGACTATCGTGACGCCGATTCCTGCCCAAAAGAACAGCATTGCCGGACGAGCCCATAGTTGTTCGCGCCAAATACCATAACTGACGGCGAGGCAGAGAAGAGCAACGAAACCAAAATTGACTCCAGCCCTGCGAAGAAATTCTGCCCCGCTAACCGGTGCGTCGTTTATCGAATAGGATGCTATGTCAAAGGGAGCGAGGATCAGGAGAATGGAGGCTGCTATTCCCCACAAGCCCGAACAGATCATACCGAGAGTTAGAAAGAGTGGCCGCGGAGCGCTCTGGCATGCCAACTCCGATGTAGCACTACGACTCAAATCGGTAGGGAAAGTTTCATTGCAATACGAACACTTATCCACAGAGCCTCCGTGAATAACCATCACTTTGCCACATTTAGGACATACTACTGTTACGGACATGATTCCCTCTTCAATGGTATTGCGGTTTGTAACTTACCCAACGGGTGTGAACTGATTGATCTGGCCAATCACTTCCGGTTATCTTCGAAACCTCATTCGACGCGCAGCGGTAAAACCGACAAGTCGGTCAGCAAATCCTCGGCAACTGCTCTCCCACCGGCATGTCCACCACCCGCCAGCCGCCGATACGGGTCTGCATAGTCACGCGTACGAATGACTCAGCCGCCACCACCTCACCAATGATCGATGCTTCTTTGCCGAGCGGATGGACCCGCATCACGGCCAGCACCGGCTCGGCGCGATGGGGTGCGACTGCCGCGATCAGCTTTCCTTCGTTAGCAACATAGAGCGGATCAAACCCAAGCATTTCGCAGGCCCCGGCTACCGGCGGGTGAACGACAATCTGCGGCTCGTATATGCGAATGCCGACATTCGAGTTCTCAGCGAGCTCATTCAGCGTCGCCGCCACACCACCCCGCGTGGGGTCTCGCATGGCATGCACAGCGCCGTCGCCGGCCATCAGGATAACCTGCACCAGTTCGTGCAGCGAGGCGGTGTCACTTTGCACGCTCGTTTCGAATGCCAGCCCCTCGCGTTTTGACAGCACGGCTATCCCATGGTCCCCGATCGAGCCGCTCAGAATGATCTTGTCTCCGATCTGAAGGTTCCGCGATGAGATCGTCCAATTGTGTTCGATCACGCCCACCCCGCTCGTGTTGATGAACAGTTTGTCCGCTTTCCCTTTCGGCACAACTTTGGTATCACCAGTGACTATCGACACCCCAGCATTCTGCGCCGCACGTTTCATCGAAAGTACTATTCGCTTGAGGTCTTCAAGGGGAAGGCCTTCCTCAAGGATAAACCCGGCGCTCATGTACAGCGGACGGGCGCCACACAAGCAAATGTCGTTGACCGTCCCGTTGACCGCTAAGTCACCGATATCACCGCCGGGGAAGAAGATTGGGTCCACCACAAACGAATCGGTGCTGAATGACAGTTTCCCCTTTGGCGGCTCCAGCACTGCCTGATCATCGAGCTTACCAAGTGCCGGATTATCGAACGCCCAATTGAAGAGCTTGGTGATCAGGTCGTTCATCATGCGACCGCCGGAGCCGTGGCTGAGCTGCACCGTGTCGTGAGCGCTGATGGGAAGGGGGCAGTTGGCGAAATCTTCAGGAGCAAGCGGCTTGTTCATGGTCTTATAGTGTGTCAGGTCACATCGTCGCCCGGGCGGACGACATCAGGACCTGACACAACTACTCAATATCTATATCTATCTATGCCCGTCATTGCGAGGCGCTTCGCCGAAGCACCTATGTAAAGGCCGACGTCAAGTTCCTTTTTTGTTCCTCTTGCCTGCGTACTGGAACTCAAGCACCTATTCAGGCCCAGCACCACGTGCCGCCTATGATTTTGACCTGCCTGTCGGTACCCAACTCAATCTCACGGGCCATATTGCCCAGCTTCGGCCTCGGGCCCACCGACAGTACATCAGTACGCTTAACTCGCCACCCGATAATACGGACGTGCTTCTGTCCAGACATGCCACACGATCCGGATCAACGCATGGGCCACCGCTACTTTCGCCGCTGCGACTGAGGTGCGATAACACAACCGACTATACAGTCGCCGCAGATACGGCGTCGTTCTGACCGCGTGCGGGACTGCCTGTATCAACAACCAGCGCAGAACCGATGGTCCTTGCCTGGTGATATGTCCGTGGTGAACCGTCTCGGCCGACTGCCGTAGAGACGGGATGAGGCCGCTGTAGGCGGCCAACGCTTTGGGAGAACCAAATCGCCGAATATCGCCAATGTGTGCCCGGAGCGCCAAAGCTGTCAAAGCTCCGATGCCATCAATGGTCATGAGCAGCGACGCGATCCGATCACCGGCTGCCACCCGCTCGATCTGCGTATCGACCTCCAACATCTCTTCGTTCAAATTGTCGTACAGCTTGATGAGTCGATTGATCTGTCGCCGCGTCTGAAGTGACAAAGCCGCAGCCGCAATCGAAGCTCGCCCCTTCTTGCCAAAACAGTCAGTCGCCTGCACGAGCACACCCTCCCGAGACAGAAGCATCCTGGCCCGACAGCAGAAGCGCACTTGGTCAGACATCAAAGCGCGATGTTCAGACACTAGTTGCCGCCACGACCGACATCGAGCGCTCGGCTGATAGACCTCTGGCAAATACCCTATGCGCAGCAGATCCGCCAATATCCTGGCATCAATCCGGTCAGTCTTGCACCGACTCTCCGCGAT
>JBFMDV010000015.1 GCA_040753875.1 Candidatus Zixiibacteriota bacterium
CTTTTCGTGGCTCCAGTGGCAGCGACGTATCCTCGTGCGTTGGGAATACTACACCGCTAATTTCCTGGGCTTTGTACAACTCGCCTGTACCCTCATCCTGCTAAAGCAATTTTGAGATAGGTTCTAGACAAACGGCCCGCTACCGCCTCCCCAGCGTCCCTCTCTTCAACGCCCGGAAATCCTGAATGCAGGCCAGATATATCTCCTCCGTCTTCGGACGAAGAGCATTTGGATCGATAACGAGTTCAAAGATGATCAGCTCAGTCTTACCGTCGAAATATGAGAGCATCACGTTCGGAATGAACCGTTGCTTACTGTCCAGATAGAAGGCTGTGATGGCTTCACCGCTTCCGGCAAAAACCGAATCCACGGGCCGAATCAATATATCGGCACCGTAATGTTTCCGTATAGAGAGCGTGTCCTGAACCAGCACGCTGTCAAAATCGATCCCGCGAATCTTGTAGATATTCACCCCGATCATCATCATAGCCGAGCTGTAGTCATCCACTTTCGGCACGAAAGCAAACGAGTACCCGTCTCCCGCGGCCTCGTCGGTGACCATCCGGAACCCCTTTGGAGCGGGGAAGACATATCGAAGCGATTCTCCCTCGTAATATGCTGTGTTGCTGTCCAGAACGACGCCGTTGTCTTGCGCAGCCAGACCAGCAGCAAGACAGAGGGATGTGACTATGGAAAGAGAAACAAGTCTCATTATCTCTATATCGGAAGAGGGGGCGAACAGCTTGAACCGGTTAGTAAGGCACTAATAACGGACCCTCACCCTAACCCACAGAGTGGGGGAGGGGAATGAACTGGGCTTGTGAACGGCACACGTCCTCGTGTGCCGGAAGTCGGCAGACCGGGAGGTCTGCCGTTTATGGATGAACCGCAAAAAACAAAAGGCCCCTCTTGCGAAGGGCCTTTGTCAAGAACACAGATTAATCTCACCCCGCGCCGCCGGCACGTCGCTTGGCTTCCCCCTTGGCCAAGGCGTGTCCGAACTCGCGGTTCATCTTGGCGATCATCGAAACGCTTATCCCCTTCGGGCAAACCGCCTCGCACTCATACTGATTGGTGCAGCCGCCAAATCCCTCAGCATCCATCTGCGCCACCATCGCGCGGACCCGTCGCTCCCGTTCCACTTGTCCCTGCGGCAAATAAGCGAACTGCGATACCTTCGCCGCCACGAACAGCATGGCGGAGGCGTTTTTGCACGCCGCCACGCAGGCGCCGCAGCCGATACAGGCCGCCGCGTCCATAGCGCTTTCGGCATCGTCTTTGGGGATCGGGATGGCGTTGCCGTCCGGGGCGCCGCCGGCGTTGACCGACACGAATCCACCTGCCTGCATGATCCGGTCGAACGCCGAGCGGTCCACTACCAGGTCTTTAACAATCGGGAATGCCTTGGCGCGCCACGGCTCGACATAGATATGGTCCCCGTCTTTGAAATAGCGCATGTGCAACTGGCAGACGGTGGTCTGTTTCTGATGACCGTGCGGGATACCGTCAATCACCAACGAACACATGCCACAGATTCCCTCGCGGCAGTCGTGATCGAAATGGATCGGGTCGGTCCCCTTGGCGATCAATTCTTCATTGACCACGTCGAGCATTTCGAGGAACGACATATGATGATTGATATCGCGGGCCTGATAGATTTCCATACGGCCCTTGTCGGAGGCGTTCTTCTGACGCCACACGTGCAGTGTCAGATTCATTATTTGTAACTCCTTTGGGCCAGTTGAATGGTCTCGAACGTCAGTTGCTCCTTATGCATCACAGGCGATTTCCCTTCCCCCTGGTATTCCCAGCAGGAGACATGGCAGAAATTGGCGTCGTCACGGAGGGCTTCCCCTTCCGGCGTTTGGCTCTCCTCGCGGAAATGCCCGCCGCAGGACTCGGCCCGTTCCAGCGCATCCAGACACATCAGTTCGCCGAACTCCAGAAAGTCCGCCAGCCGGCCAGCCTTCTCCAACGACTGATTCAATTCCTCGCCAGTTCCAAGCACCGTGACGTTTTTCCAAAACTCATCGCGAATCTCCGGAATTCGTTTCAGTGCCTTGCGAAGGCCGGCGTCATTGCGCGCCATCCCGCAAAACTCCCACATCGCCAGCCCGAGCTCCCGATGAATCGAATCCACCGAGCGCTTCCCTTTGATCGACAGGAGTTTTTTCGTTCGCTCAGCTACTTCGGTTTCAACCTTCTTGAACTCCGGATGATCCGCTTTCACTTTCACCTTGCCGTGCTGCGCGAGATAATCGGCGATCGTGTACGGCAAGATAAAATAACCGTCGGCCAAACCCTGCATGAGCGCGCTGGCCCCCAGACGGTTCGCGCCGTGGTCGGAGAAATTCGCCTCGCCAATCACATGAAGACCCGGAATGTTGGACATCAGATTGTAATCCACCCAGAGCCCGCCCATCGTGTAGTGCGGAGCGGGGTAGATGCGCATCGGGACCTCGTATGGATTCTCACCGGTAATCCGCTCATACATTTCGAACAGATTTCCATATCGCTCCTCGATCGTGCTCTTGCCGAGCCGCCCGATCGAGTCGGAAAAGTCGAGATATACACCTTTGCCGGTCTCGCCGACTCCGTGCCCTTTGTCGCAAAGATCCTTTGCAGCACGTGATGATATATCACGGGGCGCCAGATTGCCGTAGGTCGGATATTTCCGCTCCAGATAGTAATCCCGTTCATTTTCGGGTATCTGATTGGCCGGCCGCTTGTCGCCTGCTGTCTTCGGCACCCAGATACGACCGTCGTTGCGAAGCGATTCGGACATAAGAGTCAATTTCGATTGGTAATCGCCGCTCACTGGAATGCACGTAGGGTGGATCTGCGTATAGCAAGGGTTGGCCATCAGAGCGCCGCGTTTGTAGGCGCGCCAGATCGCCGTGACATTGCACCCCTTCGCGTTGGTCGACAGATAGAATACGTTACTATACCCGCCGGTGCCAAGCACAACGGCGTCCGCAGCATGCGAGCTAATCCGGCCGCTGATCATGTCGCGAACGACAATCCCCTTGGCGTGACCGTCAACCACCACCAGGTCCAGCATCTCCGAGCGGTTGTACATTTTGACCTGACCGCGTCCGATCTGTCGAGACAGCGCCGAATATGCTCCCAGGAGCAATTGCTGGCCGGTTTGACCGCGCGCATAAAACGTCCGCGAGACCAGTGCTCCGCCGAATGATCGATTGTCCAGAAGCCCCCCGTACTCGCGCGCGAACGGCACCCCCTGCGCCACGCACTGGTCGATAATGGAATTGGACACCTGCGCGAGTCGGTACACGTTCCCTTCTCGTGCCCGGAAATCTCCTCCTTTTACCGTATCGTAGAACAACCGATAGATGCTGTCGCCGTCGTTCGGATAGTTCTTTGCCGCGTTGATGCCCCCTTGCGCGGCAATACTGTGTGCCCGCCGCGGTGAATCCTGAAAACAGAAACACGATACGTTATAGCCAAGCTCGGCCAGCGATGCCGCCGCCGATGCCCCGGCTAATCCACTCCCCACCACGATTATCTCATACTTCCGTTTATTGGCCGGATTGATGAGCTTCATCTCATAACGATGCTTATCCCATTTCTCGGCCAACGGTCCTGACGGAACTTTGGAGTTCAATTGCATATCCTCACACCTCCCCCGGAAGTTTCACCACACCGGCGAGTACGGCGATTGGTACCGAGATATACCCCAGGAATATCAGAGTCGACACCGCCATGCTAATCCGCTCCAGCGGCGTTTTCACCCGCTCATTGCACCAGCCAATTGTCTGGAACATGCTGGCGATTCCGTGGCTGAGGTGATAGCAGAGGAGTCCAACCGCCACAATGTAGAACCCGGAGATATAGAGATTCCTGAATCCCAATATCACCATCGAATAAACATCGTACCGCCCGAGCGAATCCACCAGATCGGCGAAGCGCGGATCGGTCGTTCGGACCGTGAAATGCAGGAGGTGATAGACGACAAATGTCCCGATCAACAAACCGGTCCAGATCATCGTGCGCGAAGCCAACGATGCCTGCACGGTGTCCCGTTTGCGATAGCCGACCGGTCGCGCCGACCAGTTCTCCAGTTTGAGCTGGATCCCCATCCAAATGTGGATCACGATGCAGGCCAGCAAGAATAGCCGTATCAGCCAAAGCATCGCGCCCAGCGAGTGAAGCGCCTCGGCGTAGGCGTTCAGACGGTCCTGGCCGACAAAAATCTGAAGGTTCCCAGCCATGTGTCCCACCACGTACCCAAACGACACAAATCCGGTCACCGCCATCAGGATTTTTTTGCCGACCGACGATGTTATGAGAATGCCGGGAAGTGAGCGCGCCCGGCTCGTAACCGCAGTACTCATTGGTGTCCCTTTCGCATTGGAGCCTCGAAAATAGGCCGTGCGACAGACCGAGTCAAACGAAAAATGGGTTGGTCTATCCGGTCTATGTTTCTGTCTATCAAACAACTCCGCCTGGCCTGCGCTATCCCTCTGCAAACGCAAAGACATAAAGTATTTGACAACGCGGTCGAATCATCCTATGGTAACATTTGCATACTGTTGTGTATAAGAATTCACGATAGCACTCGATAGAGACTGGAGAGCAATCATGTCAAAACGAGTTTTGTTGGGTATTTTGTCGTCACTGGTCGTCGTCGCCATCGCCTTCATGGCATTGGCCGGCGATCAACCCCAGACTCCCCCCAAATCGCCCGCAAAGGGAGCGGAAAAATCGATTGGCGCCACGGAGAGTATGGGCAAGGCCACCTTGGGTCCGATCGACAAGGGATCAGAGATTTCGGTAAAGATCTCCGGGCCGGGGGCGGTCGATGCCAGCACAATCAAGGTCGGAGAGAAAGTGTCGATTGACCTGTACTTTAGCAACAGCAAACCGCGGAAGGCGTTTACGACCGGTTTCAAGCTCAGCTCACCTGATATCAAAACGCTCGAGCATCCGGCCGATCCGGGCATGGGTGTGAATGAGACAGGCGATATCAAAGGTCACAACGGCTGGAACGACAACTCGGTGTGGGATCTCAAAGGCCTGCTCGTGAACAAAGGGGACTGGGATGGCACGCTGCCGGACTATGTGGGTATCGGCGGTGTGGCGGTGAAACAGCGTTTCCAGCCGCAAGCGTCCACCAAACAGGTTTCGTTCGACCTCGTAGTTCCGGAGGCGGGCACATTGGTTGTCGATTCCGTATTTTTCCCGCCGGGCGGATACTGGAAATTTTCCGACAACGACAGACCGGCCTGGGGCGGTCCTTATACATTCAAGGTCGTGAAGTAAGGCGATCGCAAAATCAAACCCGCCTTCGGGCGGGTTTTTTTGTGGGTGATCGTGCGATATGAAACCGGAAGAATCGATAATTGTTCAGAGCTGTAGATCTCTTCGATGGTCGCTGGTTGTCGCTTATGTGCTTACGGCAACTTCCGCCTATTCAGACTCTACCGATATCAAACTTATCGCCAAAGACGCCGCCGGAGCGGACTCCTCCCGCTTCATTGTCCGCATTGAACGTGTGGATATCGTCAATCGAAGAATCAATGATACTCTCGACATCACCCTCGAAAGCTTCGACACTCCGGTAGCCGGTTTCGATTTCAAGATCGCCGGGAATGACCCCAGCGTCGATATCGTGTCGGTTCTGCCGGGCATCGTCTATGACTCCTGCCAGTGGGATTACTTCTCCGCCAAACGGATCAACACCTTCGACAAAGCCGGCTGGCCGTTGGTGCTCTGGCATGTGGTCGGCCTGGCCCGCGCCATGCCGGGCGCTTCCAAGCCGATCTGCTTTGGGTTCGACCGCGAAGCACCGATCATCAGGCTCGTTGTCTCGAACGAACATGTGTTGCAAATGCCCGAGACCGAGACCGCCATTTTCTTCTTCTGGGAGAAATGCACCGACAACGTCGTCTCCGGGATGTCCGGCACCAAACTCTCCGTTTCAAACAACGTGCTCGATTACTTTCCGGTCGATTTGCCGTCCCCGGAGAATCTGTTTCCCACCCGCAAAGGGACACCGTCCCAATGTATAAACCTCAGCCGCCCCAACCACCCGCTTCGCCAGATTGAGTTCCACAACGGCGGCCTCTCTTTCAAATATCAATCTCTCCATCAGCTGAAAGACTCTGTTTCCACTCCAGTCACCCGCGATAGCACCGGAGACACCGCGTCATCAAAATAGGCGCACCGCTCGACATTCCGGTCAAATCTCCCGCAACTTACCATCCGTCAACAGTATAGGCGTCCCGATTCCGTTTGACTTTGGGGTCGGTTTCCCTACATTGTCCCAACCTATGATGACAACAAAAACGCGCACGTATTCCAGCACGCCGAAGAGGTAATAACGCATGAGACTATACGAATTCGAAGGCAAAGAGCTATTCAAGAAATTCAAAATACCCGTTTCCGATAGCCGCTTGGCGAAAACCACCGACGAGGTTTTCATCGCCGTCAATGATCTGAACTGCCCGGTGGTGCTCAAATCGCAGGTGCTAATCGGCGGACGCGGCAAAGCGGGCGGCATCAAACTGGCCGATACACCCGACCAGGCCAAGACGCTCGCCAAAGAGCTGTTCGCCCTGAAAATCAAAGGATATCCCGTCGAAGAGATTCTGATCGAGCCCAAACTCGCCATCAAGAAAGAATTCTACATCGGCGTCACGATCGACCGCACCAACTACAAGCTGGTGATTATTGCTTCCGGTGAAGGAGGGGTCGATATCGAGGAAACCGCCGCCAAACACCCGGAGAAAATCATCAAGAAATCCCTCTCGGTCGAAGAACCCTTCTACGGTTTCGATGCCCTCGCTATGGCCAAGCAGATCGGCATCCCGACCGAGTTGATCAAGTCAGGCGCCGAGATTATTGTCGGCCTTTACAACATGTTCAAGAAATACGATGCCAAGCTGGTCGAGATAAATCCGCTCGTACTCACCGCCGACAGCAAACTAATTGCCGCCGACAGCCGGGTCTCTCTCGATGATGATGCCCTGTTCCGTCACGCCGAATTGAAGGGGATGGGGATCGAGAAACGCCATGAAGAAGGGGAGATGACCCCTCGCGAAAGCCAGGCCACCGAGTGGGGAATCCCGTATCTGGATCTCGATGGCGATATCGGCATGTTCCCCGGCGGTGCCGGTTTCGGCATCATGGGTAACGACTTCATTCATTATTACGGCGGCAAGCCGGCCAATTTTATGGATTCCGGCGGCGGCCCCACACCCGAGCGACTCGCTCAAATGCTGGTGCTGCTTGATGACAACCCGCAGGTGAAAGCGATCTTCGGCGCCCGGTTCGGCGGCATATCCCGTTGTGATGATTTCGCCAAAGGCGTGGTGATCTTCCTCAAGAATCACGGTCTCTCCAAACCGATGGTCCTCCGTATGACCGGCAACATGTGGCAGGAGGGAGTCCGCATTTTCGAAGAGGCCAAGAAAGAAAGCCCCAAGCTGTTCGAGAAAATCGAATTCCACGGCATCGAAACCCCCATCGAAGAGATTTCCAAACGCGCGGTCGAGCTGGCGGCGAGGGAGAGAGGCAACTAATGGCTATCCTGGTTGACAAAAGAAGTAACGTCATGGTGCAGGGGATCACCGGCGGCGCCGGCAAATTCCACACCGAACGAATGATCGCCTACGGCACGCATATCGTCGGCGGCACCTCACCCGGCAAAGGGGGCGCCACTGTTTCCGGCAAACCGGTGTTCGATACTGTTGCCGAATGTGTCAAACAAACCGGCGCCGATGTCTCCGTCGTATTCCTTCCCGCGCCCGCCGTCAAAGAAGCCGCCATCGAAGCTATCCGCGCCGGGATCAAGTTCCTTGTTGTCGTGCCGGAGCATATTCCAATTCACGACATGCTCTATGTCCGCGAGGAAGCAGTTCGCCACGGTGCAACCGTAATCGGTGGCAACACCGCCGGCATCATCACCCCCGGAGAGGCCAACCTTGGCATAATGCCGGAGATCGCGTTCTCACCCGGTCGTGTCGGCACGGTCTCCCGCTCCGGCTCCATCACGTACTATGTCGCCGACACGCTGACTCGCACCGGCTACGGTCAAACCACCTGCGTTGGTCTTGGCGGTGACCCGGTGCTCGGCTCAACATTCGATGAAATCCTCTGGAAATTCGAGCAGGACGAAAAGACAAAAGCCGTCGTAATGTGCGGCGAGATCGGCGGCGTGTACGAAGAGCGCGCCACGAGTGTAATCCCCAAAATGAAAACACCGGTACTGGCGATGATCGGCGGCATTTTCGCGCCTCCCGGCAAACGGATGGGTCACGCCGGCGCGATTGTCGAAGGCACCATGGGCACCGCCAAAGAAAAACTCGACTTGCTCGCCGCCTCCGGCGCCCACCCCTGCAAGACGTTTCGGGATATCCCGGAGGTGCTGAAGAAGCTGGGGGTGTGAAGGGGTATTCGACTGGGTTCAGAAAATGATTAAGTGGTGTCAAAGGACATGGTTTGCGTGGAGGGTAAGGCGGTTTGCTAACGAGGGAAGGCGCCTACAACAAGGCGGTGCGGGATCGCAAGGGCTCAAGATATGGCGCACAAATGCAGAGTCATTTTTGCGGCAAGTTTTTGGTGACAATCATGCGTGGACCAACAAATTCGTGGGCATAGATTTTTCGCCCCAGGCTCCAAATTTCACAGGCGGCGACGGGCCAAGCCCGAGTGCTGAACGGATCTTCGCTGTTCGCAGTCAGTGGGAGAAGGAGCAACGGGGGAAGGCTCTGGAAAAGGCGCTTTGCTTGCTCGCGAAGATTGCTCAAGAAGTTCAAGACACCGATGTTCTGAGTCCTGATGCAGGCCCGGCGAAGATTATCCGATCCTTCCTGGTTACAGTAGTAAGTGGTGTCATAGTAGGTTTTCTAATATTGGTTTTTAGCTATTTCTATTGTAAGCCTAACAATGAACCGTCGAATACGGATATACAGACAAATGCTGTAGAATGCCCAGAGTACGGGATGTGCGCCTGGTGCGCGGCGCCGACTCGGCGCTCCAGTCAATTAGGTCATGCGTCTGGGGAAGTACACATTTCTGAAAGCGACGCATAAGGCGGGTTGTAAACACGCTTCCGTTACGCATTGGATAAAGTTGTTCCATACGAACTGGGCATGTTAATGGAAACGAGAGCGTTTGTTAGCCGCGAGGAAGTTTTGTTATGAGTGGGTGCCTTCCATGGATCGCGATAGTAGTAGTTGCCCTTGCAGGAGGGGCAATTGGGGGAGTACTTGGATTCATAGTTGGAGGAGTCGTGGGTTATGTAGGTATGGTCGGGTTGGGCGTTCTTGGAGTGAAAGTCTCTGGCGGCCTGCTTCCGCGCCGAGAGCGCCGAGACACCGCTCTGAGTTTTTATGACTACGACCGCGAGTTCATTGAATCCCACATACCACCTCCTTGGAGAGGAAGGTCTATCGCGTACATCGAATTCCTACTCGAGAAAATCGTGAAGCGTGCGGCTCTTGTGGGGCCTTCCTCCTCATCAGGTCTAACTTGGTGGGAAGTTGCCGCTGCGTATGAAATAGAATCTCAGAACGCGTACTCCGCGCAGGAAAGGGAGTTGCTGGAACGTCTCTGGCGGTTCCTTCAAAAGGAGTGGTACGGCGGCGTTTCCAAAGCTTCTGATGTCTGTAAGTCATCGTTTTCGAGAGTGCATAGCGAATATTCGGATGAAGTGCAAGAGTTCTATCGAGTTAATCATAGATATGTCGACCGACATCTCATCTCGGAATGGAAGGATCGACCCGTTGCCTATTTGGAACACCTTTTTGGCCGGATAATGCAGAGCACGTCCATTGTCGGTCCGGCCTCGGCGAAAGGTCTAACAGATTCCAAGCTTGTAGGTGCCGTTGAAATCGAGATTGACCGCGCCACCTCGCACTACGAGAAGGAAATGATAAATCGAATCGGGGAATTCCTTAGAAAGAAGTGGTTCACCTGATAGCCTGCAGTTGATGGCGAGTATGGCGAATGAATGAGGTTCTTATGTCGTTGTAGGTCGGTGTTTCGAGCGGACCGGGTGGCCCACCGCTCTGCGGTGGGTTTCAGACACGCCCGCCATCGCCCGGCTTGGGTGGGGGGCCGCATGGCAGACTTTCAGCTTCGATTCGAGCAACATCCGACCAACCAGACTCCTTCGGTCGGCCGGTCGATCACTATCGGGGTTCGACGCAGTCGATCGACGGGTCATAGGTGCAGGTCTCCACACCTTTGACCTTACAACAGCGATACCCGTTCAGGCCGTCGCAGACAATCCGGCAGGGCGGTGCCGCCTGAGTGTCCGCTGTGAACGCACCGATCAAAAACGACGCCGCAAAAAGCAGGACCATGATCACGAGAAATGATTTACGCATCGTTCGCTCCTTCCATGCGCGACCGCGACTCGCGCCGGTGACGGTTACTTGGTAGTGACCACTCGGCCACCCCACCCGTGATGAAAATAGAGCAATTTCATCCGCGTTCGCAAGTCAAATGTTGTCTGTTCGCAATGATCGGTATTGTCCGTTCCGGCAGTTCTTGCTCGCCTGAGACCATTCGGTCAGTGGCGATTTGCACAAGAGGCTTTCGTGTCGAGGGCGAGTGTGAACTGCCGGTCCTGATGCCGCCCCCCCCAAGGTCGGTCGGGTCACACGGCCGCTCTTCGACGAGATCACTTCGTATGATCGTCGCACTGAGCGGAGTCGAAGTCCGACGGTATCACGACTGACGGCCGCAAGACCCAACCGAACGACTGGTGACGGTCGGGTGAGGACTTTCGTCGACGCTGCCGGTCGAGTTTTATCCCCATCTATTGTCAGAATCCATTACCTTGGAAGCGAATGAACGACAACAAGAATACAGCCACACCCTTCGTCCCCGCGCTCGCCGCCCGCGTATTCCGGGGGGACGCCGTCGAGGCGATCCATTACGCCACCATCGCTATTGTCAACGCCGAAGGTAAGCTGACTCATTATCTCGGCGACCCGTTCCAGCCGTTCATGACCCGGTCCTCAATCAAGCCGTTCCAGCTTGCGCCGCTCATCACCACTGGCGCGGCGGATCACTATAAGTTCTCCAATGAGCAACTCGCCATCATGGCCGGCTCCCACTCCGGGACCGATGCGCACCGCGTGGTGGTCATGTCCAATCTGCAGAAAGCCGGCAACAAACCGGAGATGCTTCAGTGCGGCGCTCATCCTCCAATCTTCATGCAACAGGAAAACATTTACCCGCGCAATGATGAAGACAAAGACCCGGTCCGCCATAACTGCTCCGGCAAGCACTCCGGCTTTCTCGCGCTGGCCAGATTCATGGGCGTGGACGTGTCTGAGTATCTGAATCCGGAAAGCAAATCCCAAAAGCTGGTCAAGAAGACTCTTGCCGAGATCTGTGAGTACCCCGAAGACAAAATGACCGTCGGTATCGATGGTTGCAGCGCGCCCAACTTTTCGCTCCCCATGAACAACCTGGCGCTCGGATTCAGGAAGCTGGCGCACCCAAACGGCTGCGGCACAGATATCCGCAAGGCGCTCGACCGCATCCGCAACGCCATGCAAGAGCATCCGTTCATGTTTTCCGGCGACAAGCGCCCCGACTTGGTGCTGATGTACTCGTTCCCGCACCGGATAGTGTGCAAGGGGGGCGCCGAAGCGGTTCAGGCCATCGGTTTCTCCGACCCTCCGCTCGGAATCGCCATCAAGATCCATGACGGCAACGCCCGTGCCTTGATGGCGATCTGTGTCGAGGTTCTGAAGCAGTTGGGAATAGTTGCCAATATGGACGATTTTGAGTATCTTATAAAATATGAACAGCCGGAGGTGCGGAACAACCGTGGCCTCCTGACCGGTTATATAAAGACCGATTTCGTGTTGAAGAAGGCGTGATAGATCGTATGTGGCGCGACCGAGCGACAAAGAATCACCTCGGGCTAACCTACCATCGGCGGCGTATCAAAGCCGTCACCTGAGATCTCTTCCATTGTATAAGGGCAATGAACGCCCGAAATCCTGGTCCCACTCTTTCAAAGAGAGAGGCAATGAAGTTACGGTAGCTATTCCCTCTCCCTCCGGGAGAGGGTAGGGTGAGGGACAGGAGAAAGTTCGTGTCGGGCACAGAGGCTCGACCGGACCAACCGCACGAAGGGAGACTAAAATGAAAAACCGTCGCCAGCCGGCGGAACCGTACCGCATAAAATCAGTCGAGCCGATCCGGCTGCTCGACCGCGCCGAACGTGAACAACGGATTCGCGCCGCGCATTACAACCTGTTCAAGATCGACTCAGCCGATATTTACATTGATCTGCTTACCGATTCCGGCACCGGTGCCATGTCCAACCGGCAATGGGCGGCGCTGATGATGGGGGATGAATCATACGCGGGCGCAATCTCGTTCCGCCATTTCGAGAAAACGGTTCAATCGATCTTTCACAAAAAGAGAATCATCCCGTGCCACCAGGGCAGAGTGGCGGAGAATCTCGTTTTCAGCACGATTCTCAAGAAGGGGCAGTTCGTACTGAACAATACGCATTTCGATACCACCAGGGGAAATGTCCTGCATAAAGGAGGCATTCCCATCGATCTGCCATGCCCGCAATCGCGGTCGAACGACCCGCTCCCGTTCAAAGGCAACATGGACACCGCCAAACTCGAGGAGTTTATTAAAGAGCATGGCTCTCAGACTATCGCCATGGTGATCATGACCGTCACCAACAACTCCTCAGGCGGTCAGCCGGTTTCGATGGCCAATATCCATGAGACTGCCGAAATCTGCCACCGCTATCATCTGCCGTTCTTCTACGATGCGGCCCGGTTCGCTGAAAACTGCTACTTCATTAAACGCGATGAGCCCGGCTATCACGACAAGTCGATTCGCGAAATCGCCGCTGAGATGTTCGAGCAGTGCGATGGTGTCATGATGTCCGCCAAGAAAGATGGCCTGGCCAACATTGGGGGCTTCATTGCGATCAACGATGAAGACCTCTATCGCCGCATTACTGAGTTAATGATTCTTATAGAAGGGTATGTCACGTACGGCGGCCTGGCGGGGAGGGACCTCGAAGTTCTCGCGGTCGGCCTCGAAGAAGTCATGGATTTCGACTATTTGGATTTCCGGATCGAGCAGGTTCGGTATTTCGGCGATAAAATAAAAGAGGCGGGCCTCCCGATTATCGAGCCGACAGGAGGCCACGCGGTGTTTGTTGATGCCGGCCGCTTTCTGCCGCATATTCCTTCGTCACAGTTCCCCGGGCAGGGGTTGGCCGTTGCGTTCTATGTCGAAGGCGCGGTCCGGGCGGTCGAGATTGGTTCGCTCATGTTCGGCGGGGTCGACCCAGTTACCGGCAAACCGATCTATGCACCACGGGAACTCGTCAGAATGGCGCTTCCGCGGCGGGTCTTCACGAACTCTCACATTGACTATGTTGCTGAAGTAGCCGAGAAGATAGCGTCAAAGAAGGAGAGTATCCCCGGCTACCGGATTACCAAAGAGAGCCAGTTCCTTCGCCATTTCACGTGCGAACTGGCTGCAGTGTCGCCGGTGCATGCCAACGTGTAATGGTCGAAAGCGGTATGCGTTTGAACCTGAGAGCGTTCGTATTGGCGGGACTACTGAGCACACCTCTGCTCTTTACAGCCTGTATCAAAGTGCAGACCGGACCGCCAACGACCGAGGAGGCGCTCGATGCCGCCAGCGTCCGCGGCAAAGAGATTCGGGCGGAGTGGTTCACGCGGTTCCAGTCAGCTACTCCGGAGGACAAAGTCATTCTCTGGCGCATGTTCGTCGATTCCACCGCCGAGTCATATCTGCGCTACGGCTCAACGGTTGCCGATGAGTGGCGCAAAGGCAACGAGGGGCGAAGGGCAGCGATTGCCGATACCGAAATGCAGTCGACAGTGGACCGTTGGATCCTGACCCAGCGTCCCCAGTTGGAGGCCTACGATGATATTGTCGAGTACGGTGTGGACCAGATCAAGCTGACCAATGTGTTCGGAGCTACGATTCTGGACCCGATTCAGCAGCTTCGCGACCAGTATTATCGGGTTTACAGTGCGGTGTTTTTCCCGAAAGGGACGGTGCAGGAGTACTTGCAGCGCCAAACCGAAGTCAGGGGGGAACTGCAGCGGTACAGCTTTGACCTCGAACGTGCCCTCAGTCGACGCTGACCAGCCAAGTCATAACTCCAACCTCATCAAAGTGAAATCCTTTTCAGCCTTTCTGAGCGCTCGAAGCACAGTTTGATGTCGGTAGTAGGGGCAGCTATCGGATACATACTCGCCTAAGAGGATAGGGTCCATTAAGTTACGATGATTCGGGCCGGACCTTCCGATTTTTTGGCCGGATAGTTGCAGAAGAAAGCCCCGGGCGGTTGTGAGCCGCCCTTGACAAAACCGCTGGAACCATATATACTTTCACGGTTTATACCAAGAGGAGACCCGCTTATAGCATTACCGCTAACGATTGTTTGAACCGACACAAAAGGCAAGTGACCGTTAGTTGAAACTACGTTTCGTAGGCGCTATAAGTATATCCGTTCCTCGGGGCGACAAATCCCTTCAATCAGCCACAGGTAGACGGGCCAGAGTTGCGGGCATTACTGCCTTCGCGCTTCTCGCCTTGCCGCTTGTCGTCGCGGCCGCGCCACAGAATGTTCGTGTGGAGAACTCCAGCGATCAAAGCATTAGTTTTGTCGTTCACAACTCAACTGACCTCGGCGGTCTGGTCCGAGCGCAGAACACCGATTCGTCGACGACCTATATCCGCATAATTCAGATTGGCATTCCATTCGGTTCGAGCGTGCGCATACTGCGAGCTGAGGGGCGCATGCTCGAACCGGTGGCCGTTTCGATGTCGAGTGGGGCAACTCGCCTTAGCAACCTTGAGCCGCTGGTCTCGTTGCTCCCGCCACTGACCGTGCGCGGCAGACAAATTGTCACGGTCCGGATCGCACCGATGTACGGCGATGCCGTATATCGGGAAGTTGCAGTCGACCTTGCATTTGAACGACCCGGAGCACTTCCCGAAGGAGTGCCTCAGGTTGACCCGCAGTTCGACCGGATCTTCAAATCGGTCCTTATCAATTATGACCAGTTTCGGAACTGGCCTGTGCCCGAGCGTGATGCGGCCAAACTGGCTCCCTCGGCAGGTCCTTTTACCGCTACAGGTACCTGGTACAAGTTGATCGTCAACCAGACCGGTCTGTGCCGGATCACTGGGAGTCAACTACAGTCCGCCGGCCTGTCGCTTGCGAACCTTAGGTCCGATTCCATCCGCCTGTTTAACGGTGGCGGTCTGCCGGTTGAAATGCGCAATGAACGGCCTCGACCAACGTTCGATGAAATAGCCATCACGGTCGACGACGGCGGCGACGGTCTGTTCGGAATAGGCGATCAGATCACTTTCTTTGCCGAGGGCGCTAATCGTTGGCTGTACTACGCGGATAGTCTGCCTCGCTGGAACAACAACCCCTACGATTCCAAAAACGTCTATTGGCTGGCGACATCGGGCAGCTTCACTGGCGCATCGATCCGCATGGGCAGCATAGACGGGACTCCGACCACAGGCGGCGACCCTACCTACAGCAATTATCGCCGATATCAGCATGTCGAGCAGGATAACCTCCTCCTGGTGGACGGGGACGGACATATCAACAACTACTATCTATGGTACTGGACCGACAGCACCCGGCTCAGTTTCTTTGTCGATGGTACCGGTATACAGGTGGGAGACACGGCGCTTATCACGTTGGATGGGCGTACCGGTTCGCCGTATATGTCGCTGCGGGTTAACTCGACATTAGCCCAGGCGTTCAATCTCAACGGCCTTAACTGTCAGTTCACATCGCAAGCGCTGGTCGACGGGCTCAACAGCATATCTGTTAATCTCTCGCCTAATTCGAGCACATATAAGCCATACTTCAATTTCCTTGAAATGTCATACCGTAGTCGCCTCGAGCCGCAAAATGACCGACTTGACTTTGCCATGCTTGGGTACGATGGCACTGGAAACCTAGCCATTCAGGATAATTTCTCAGCGATACCACTCGTCTTCCTGGTCGATGACCCTCGTCGGCCAATTCAAATTACCGGTGCGACGCATGTGGGCGGCACTCTTACCTTTTCGGCCCAACTGGCCTTAACTGCTGTTAACCGATTCTACGTCGCGACAGCCTCGACCGCGGCGGCACCGTTGTCCATAACGCGTGTTTCGCCGACGGATATGTACGCCGACCTGAGCCAGACCGACCTGTTTGTGATCGCGCCGAGATCGTTGACTGCGGCGATGTCCGACTACGTCGATTACCGCCGCGGTGGCGGACGGTCTGTGAAAACTGTGGCGCTCGAAGATATCTTCGACAATTTCTCTTTCGGATTGACCGACCCGACCGCAGTGCGCGACTATCTCAAATACGCCTATCAGTCGTTCCCTTCGCCCGCTCCTTCGGCGGTCCTCCTGGTAGGAGATGCCAATTTCGATTATCTGGATCGCCTCCGGACCGGCCAGGCAAACCTGATGCCGTCCTATATCAATCCCATCGAGAATGTCTCTCTCGGCAACAGTTACGGTGATGACAACTATGTCTTCTTTGGCGTCTATGGGCTGCTCGACAGCGACACCAGTTATCTTCGCGCCGACCGCGGCTACGACATGATGATCGCCCGCTGGCCGGTCAAGAACGCCGCCGAGATCGGCGTCATGACGCAGAAGATCAAACAATACGAATCCCCTTCCGACCTTGGCTTCTGGCGGGACGACATCACCCTGGTGGCGGATGATGAGTTCGGCAATTTCAATAACGAAACGTTTCACACGACGCAAACTGAGGATCTCTCGCGGGCGCATATCCCCGCACTGCTGACGCGGCAGAAGATCTACCTGTGGGATTATCCGTTCGTCAATCGTTTTAAGCCGGCCGTGAACGATGCCATTGTCAAGGCTATCAACGACGGTACTCTGCTGGTGAATTATGTCGGACACGGCAATCCCGACGTATGGGCTCACGAGCGGGTGTTCACGCGCACCGGGGATCTGCCGCGCCTGCACAACACGCACCTGCCGCTTGTGTTTGCGGCCTCCTGCGCGATCGGATTTTTCGATGATCCCGCCCGCGAGGCGATGGGGGAGGATCTCCTTGGCATGAGCACCGGCGGTGCCATCGGTGTCATCTCCGCCATGCGGCTGGTCTTTTCGTCGGATAATTCGCAGTTCAATCGTCAGGTGTTCGATCTTCTTCTATACAATGACTCGCTCACGATCGGGGAGGCAATGTATGGCGCCAAGCTGATCCGCCAGTACGCGGGCGGCTTCCCCAATCCGATTCAAAACGACCGCAGTTACGTCTATTTCGGCGACCCGTACCTTCGACTCGGCCTGCCGCGCCTGAAGGTCGAGTTTACGCAAACGCCGGACAGTCTGATGGCGCTTGGGCGTACGGTTGTGACTGGGCGTGTTGTCGATGCCGGTGGCGGCACAGTGCCTCGTGACGGTCAACTATCGGTCGAAGTATTCGATTCTGACCGCACGAAGGTGCATCGGCTCTTGAATTCAAACGGCAGCGTTCAGCAGGAGGTAAGCTACTCGCTGACCGGCCCGACCATCTTCCGCGGCACTGCCTCGATACAAGCGGGCCAGTTCCAGTTTGCATTCATGTCGCCGCTTGATATCGGCTATGGCGGCGTCGGCGCCCGCATCACCGTCTACGGTGTGCTTGATTCCATCGATGCCGCCGGTCTGGTTGATTCCCTGCCCGTCGCATCGACTATCGCAACAACCACGGACTCAACCGGCCCGACGATCCGCTACACTGTGGGCACACGTGCAAATCTGGTTGATGGGACCGAAGTCACTCCCGATGAGCATCTGAAGATAACACTAAGCGATTCCTCCGGTATCAATCTGTCCGGGGCACTTGGTCACGGCATAACGCTGGAGATCGATAATCGCCCGGAGAATGCCGTGAACGTCACGGATCTGTTTTCTTTTGATATTGGTGATTACGTGACAGGATCGCTGGATTATGGTCTGGCCGATCTGGCCGCGGGGGAGCACAGCTTCAAACTGAAAGCTTGGGATAACGCCAATAATTCGTCGACCGCAGAATTCTCGCTCAAAGTTGTCTCGACCTCAACTCTCGCCATACAAGAGCTACTGAACGTACCGAACCCGATGAGAGAGAGGACGACCTTCTATTTTGAGCTGACCCGGCCGGTACGCCAGTTCGACCTGGACATTTTTACGCTCTCCGGGCGGAAAATCCGGACCTATTCGGCTTATGACCTGGGTGCCGATAATTATCCTAACGGTCAGACAACCTTTGACTGGGATGGCCGTGACGCCGATGGTGATCGGGTCGCGACCGGAGTATACATATATAGGGCAACGGCCATGCCGCTGCAGGACGGTGACACCGTCGAATCATTCGGAAAAGTAGTAGTTGTGAACTAATATGACCGGGAGACACTTCATGAGAGTCAAACTCGCCGTACTCATCTCCGTAGCTTTCCTCCTCGTACTGGGAACCGCCGCCGAGAGTTTCGCCAACATCTCGCAGGCCGCCGCGCTGTTCCTTCGCATTTCCTCCAGCGCCCGTGCTGCCGGTATGGGAGATGCCTTCGTGGCGGTAGCCGATGATGCCACGGCTGTCCACTGGAATCCGGCCGGCTTGGGTGCCTATCCGCTGGCTGATACCTGGATCGAGATGGGGATCCGTTCGGACCTCCGTCCGTTAAAGGGTGTCGCAGTTCTCAAGACCCGAGGCGGCGGCAACTATCAGGCATACGACGTCTGGGCGATTACGTCCAAAGGGCTGTATCGTTTCGACAACAAGCGCTGGCATGAAGGGGAGCTGTTTGAAACCCGGACCGACCAGACAGCCGAGAAGATAGTCTCTCAGTACTTCAATGTAACGGATCAGGACAAGCTGAATGTCATGATCGATAAAGTGGCACGCGCGAACAACAAGGGATCTTACGAGAGCTTGGTCGAGTTGCGCGATAAAGTGCTGGCCGCTGCGCCTTCCGACTACAGCGGCATGGCCGCACTGCAGTCGGCCATCGATTCGATGCTCACGGCGTATCGGCAGTGTCGCTTGAATTGGGACGAAGTAAGCCAGGCCCAGGAGTTGTTCGCTTCCGGTATGAAGGACAGTTCGCTGAGCGAGCGCGAGATTGACCGAATCAGCTTCGCCTGCGAGCACGCCAAGACTCGCTTCATCCCCGAAGAATTGACGCTCCCTTACGCCACGACTTTTACCGGCGAGCTGACCGCAATCTCATCGACCGGAGAAATGCTGCTGGTTGGCACCACTGATGGACTGGTTAAGTACACCGGCAAGACATGGCAGACGCTCGCTATCGATGCCGGTTTGCCGTCCAACAACATCACCTGCCTGCAGACTGTAGGCAATAGCACTCTCGTCGGCACCGACCAGGGACCGGCCCGTTTCAACGGATTGACAGTGGAGCCGTTTGACTCCACGGCGAATGCACCTGTCGGTATCGTGTCCGCCATCGGCGGCCGGTCCAACGCCGACATTTACGCTGTGGTCGGCAATGACCTGTTTCATTTCGACGGCAAGGCCTGGTCGAACTGGCAGAAATATGCTGCCGTGCTCGACGATACCCCGGACACGATCGCCGATCGGTTCGGTATTTACCGCACGCCCGAGGAGCGAACGGCCTATCTGGCAAAGTTCGCCGCCATGAATCCCGCTAAGCCATCCGGTCCGGATTCCGCCGCCCCAGCGTCGGTGACCTCCTTCACGGCCGGCGACACGTTGAAGGCTCCGTATGTAGCTGAGTTAAAATCGAAAGTAAACGCCATCTATGTCGGTTTAGACAAGTCGCTCTGGCTCGGGACCGAGCATGGCGTCTTCTATTTCGAGCAGAATCGGTGGGTTACTCCCGGGTACAGGACCGATACGCTCAAACAGGATCAGTCTCTGTCTGCCCTCATCGAAAACCGTCAGGCTCGCGACAGTGTCACCGCCAATGCCTATGTAGCGGCCTTGTACGTATTCAATTCCGGGCTCACTGATACGGTAAAGGCAGGAACGGCCGTGACTCTGTACCGCAATCCGACATCCGCGCCGGTGAACAACATCGGCAGCTACGGCAGCCGGCTCTACTTTGCCGGCAGTGATGGCTTGCTCGAGTACGACGGCCAGGAGTGGGGTCGGGCGGACGTCAGAGGTCTCGGCCATGGATCATCCACCGCCACCCTGACTCACAAGAACGAACTCTGGTTTGTCGGCAGCGAGAAGATGGTGCTCAAGGGAGGCGGCCGTCCCGAGATCTCGACCATGTACGTCAAGTGGCTGCCCACTCTTTCGGACGACCTGTACTACACCAACGCCGTCTTCACAATCAATACCCAGAACTGGGGCACGTTTGGGGGCGACATCACCTTCATATCCTACGGCAAGTTTGTCCGCACCGGTTCGACCAGTCCGGAGCCGATTGGAGAATTTGAGTCTTTTGATTTCGCCGTCACCGGTGCTTACGGTACCTCGTTGACCAACCGGCTCAAAGCCGGGCTCGGCGTCAAACTCATTTATTCCAAACTGTCGGACCAGGGGGCGGGTGCCGAACAGGGAAAGGGCTCGGCAACCGGTTTCGGTGTCGATCTCGGGCTTCTGTGGCACACGACCAACCGGATGAATGTGGGTGTGGCCGTGACCAACATCGGACCGAAAATCTCGTACATCGATGCCGCGCAGGCGGACGATCTGCCGCGCAACCTGGCCGTCGGGGTCTCTTACAAGCTCATCCAGTCCGAATACAACCGGTTGATCGTCACGACGGAAGTCAACAAGATGCTGGTTGGCCTGGACGGCAAGATCCAGCGCGAAATAAAAGAGCTTGTCATCAACAGCGGCGCCGAGTTTACTTACGCCAACCTGATCGCAGCACGGGCTGGGTATATTTACGATGATGAAGGCAAGATCAAAGTCTGGACAGTGGGCGCCGGGTTGCACTTATTCGACCGGTTCCGCTTCGATTTCGCCTATATCCCGAGCCAGAAGGACGCGGCTCTGAACAATATCCTGCGCCTGTCGTTCAGCGTCATGCCGTAGTCTTTTCGAAGGGATGGAGTGGTGACCCGAAAGAATTGGACTCTTTCGAACATATACATGGGTTTGATGGCTCCGGCGCTTGCCGCCGGAGTCATCGCTGCTGACGGGCTCCTGCCCGCAACACGCGTCCCGGCAGAGACAACGGGTCGTGAAAACCGGGTCGTGCATCAGTGTCTGACGCCGGAGGCAGCTCGCCGTCCGGCCTTCGATCTGCCGCGCAAATCCCCCTGGTCGCTGCCGACCCAGGCGTTGGCGGCTGATTTTGACACCACTATTCATATCCTTGTCCTGCGTTTCAATTTCCAGTACGAGAACACCGATGATCCCAACACCACCGGCCGGGGCACGATGGATTTGTCGAAGCCCAGGGCGACGGCACAGGATTCGGCGGACTACTACAACGCCGTGGGGCACTGGATCGATCCGCCGCCGCACGACAGCGAATATTTTGATGCGCAACTCAGGGCACTCCGCACGTACTGGGAGTTTGTCTCGGATCAGAAAGTAACTCTCTCGTGGGACATCTTCCCTTCGGGCCGCGAGGTGATCTATCAACTGCCGCAGCCGATGAACTACTACGGTCTGTGCGATTCGCCGGTTGTCGGACTAGAGCGGTTCTTTGTGGATTGCATCCAAACCGCCGATACCGACAACGCCATTGATTTTTCGCAGTATCACGCCATCATGCTCTTCCACGCCGGCTCGGATCGACAGAACGATATCGGTTTCCCCGAAACCTGTGCCGATCTGTTCACCGGATTTATCCGGTTTGGCGATTCGATTTCCGTGGATAACGGCGCTACGTATGTGCGCGATGCCGTCATGATGCCGGAAACATCGAGTCAGGATGGTCGCGCCACCGCCTTGAACGCCGTCATGGCGCACGAATTCGGCCACCAGCTGGGACTTGTCGATCTGTACAGCACGTACAACTTCATGTCGCAGCTCGGTGATTTCGCGCTGATGGATAACAACGGCTTCGGCACCGGTATCGATTTCGGCTTTAATGTCGGCAAAGTATTCGGCGCCATTCCGATCTATGCGGAAGCCTGGTCGCGGGCGTATCTCGGATATGTTCCGGTGGTCGATTTTCGCCAGGGTTCGGACATCCGGCTGGTGGCGGCCGAGGTTGCCTCAGCCGGGATACGGATCGCACGCGTTCCCATTTCCGAGAACGAATATTATCTCATCGAGAACCGCATCGAGGATATCGATGGTTTGCAGGCGTTTGCCCGAGTTGACTCCAACACCAATGTCATTCTCGGTCCGGCCGATGCCAGCCGCCGTCTCAACGGGGAGTACGATTTTCTCTGCCCCGGCTCCGGTATGCTCATCTACCATGTCGATGAGGGAGTGGCCGGGTTGGATTACGACAGCGACGGTCTCAACAATTTCGACGATAACGATCTCCAGTGGGACCCCAAACGGCGATTTATCAGTCTGGTCGAGGGGGATGGCGTGATCAATTTCGGCGGCAATTATCGGTCCGGCTACGGCCGGCCTGAGGATATGTATCGCGATGACCGTAACACCGCGTTCACGCCGAACACGAACCCGCAATCGATCGACAACAGCGGCAATAACACGCACGTCTATGTCACCGACATCAGGCGGGACACGATAACACTTCCGGGTCAGCGGACCCCGATCTTCCTGGACAGCGTGATGCGCTTTGACGTCGAGACCAGAGGTCTGGTGAACGGCTTTCCGGTGCGGGCCGGCTATCCCGTGTATGGACTCAACCTGGTCGCCGATGACCTTGACGGTGACGGCACTGATGAAGTTGTCGTTGCGTCCGGCCGTATGTTGTCGGCTATTACAACTGGCGGCGAGAACTTCCTCCGCAAAACGACCGGTTGTCTGGCCTGTCCGATTTTTGAAGACACCGCCAGATCATCCACCAGCCCCGGTGTCCCATATGCGGTCCCGTTGTATTTTCTGGCTCCTGCCACTATCACCGCCAGTCCTGTCACCGGTGATTTCGGCGCCGGTATTGCGTCGAAGTTCGTGGCTTTTGGTTATGGTCTCGGCCTTACCGGCGGGCGCGTTTTGGTGCTGACGCCGACCGACAACGACTTTGACGGTATGGCGGACCTGGCGCTTGATACTCTGGTGACGTTCGGCTTTCCTGTCGCGCTCAGCTTTGGTGAGCGACTCTGGATACTCACCGTTGACACATCCTGTGGTTCATCCGGTTCCTGCACGGGACTGCTGTACCGGCTGGACAATCTGGCGGCGCCGCTCATTCCGATTGACACGATTCACCAGCCTGAATTTCATGGACTGTGTCGCGCAGGAGAGAATCTGCTCGTATTTGCAGGAACCTCAACCGAATCCAAGCTGTATGTCTATGGCGATGCGATAGACTCTGTCTCGCTTGGTAGCTACTACACGCTCGGCCCGATCAGCGTGGACTTGGGCCGAGATAACAACGCGGATATTATTGTGGCCAGTACCGATGGCCGTTTTGCGGCGGTGCCGTTGGATACCTCCGGTGCGACTCCCTCGTTCGGGGTTGTCAGGAGCGTTGCTACCGGTGACCAGTTCACCGATAATCCAATAGCCAGCGATGTCGATCTCGATGGCCTGCCGGATATTGTAATCGTTGGTCCCAACACCATATATGCCTTTGGCCATGATCTAATCCTCAAATCCAATTTCCCAATCGCGGTCGATGATCGCTACCCGTCTACCGACATCATAGCATCTCCTGTCAGTGCTGATATCGATCGCGGTGTTGCGCCTGAGACGGTGTTTCCGACCGATGTCGGCAATCTGTATTCGTTTGGCAAATCGGACGCCGCCATTCCTTCGTCCCGCTATCTGCTGACATCCGGTTTTCCGCTTTCAGCAGGGGAGAAGGGGGCAGGTTCACCGGTGATTCTGCGTGATTCCACCGGCGGCAAGCTCGGCTTTCTGGGCGCCGATGGCTGGTTCTACTTGTGGGATGTCGATGCCGACAGCGTTCATAATTTCTGGCCCATGGGAGGGGTCGATCCAGAGGGCTCATACGAGTTGAAGTCTGCGCGCCTTGGCGCGCCGCAAAGTTGGCCGGACAATTACGTTGCCGAGCAGTTTTATAACTATCCCAATCCCGCAACCGATGGCCGCACGTTTTTTAGATATTTTCTTGGCGGTCCGGCTCAGAAAGTCACCTTGACCGTGTATGATCTTTCCGGCAGGGAGGTTGCATCACTGGCCGGTACGACGCAAGCCGGCGACAACGAGCAGCCCTGGGATTGCAGTAACGTTACCCCGGGTGTCTACCGTTGCCGCATCAAGGTCGATTTCGGCGGCGATGCCAAAACTGATTTTACCGACGTGGCGGTTATACGATGAAGGAGTTGTCAATTGTGACAAAATGCAGTGTCAGCCTGTTCATAATACTGGCGAGTTCGACCATGTCCGTGGCGTCGAATTCTTCCGAGCCGCCCCAGGGAATCTCGATCCTGACAGCCGAGCACATGAGCATCAGATATTCATCGAGTCTGTCCCAATTCCAGGAAGGGCCGGCCGGAGGGGCCGGTTCCAAGTCGGATGCCGACGTTCGCGTAACCGGGCACAAGAGCCCTGCGAAGGCGTTCCTGCTGAGCGCGGCAGTTCCGGGACTCGGACAGTTCTATAACGGCAGCAAGCTCAAAGCCGCGGCGTTTTTCACCGCCGATGTCGCCGCGTGGGTACTTCACTTCAAGTGGCAGAGCGATGCCGACGATATGACGGACGCATTTAATGCCTTCAATGACGCGCACTGGAGCCGCGATACGTACGAAAACAAGTATCTGCAATGGGCGTACGGAGTGAATGACGACGAGCTGATTGACGAACAGGAGATCAGCCACCGTCTGCCGAACACCAAGACCCAACAATACTATGAAATGACGGGCAAATACGACCAGTTCGCCTGGGGCTGGGATGATGCCGAGTACAACGGCAACACCATCGACGATTACGGTCCGCCTCCTAATAATGATCCGCCGCTCCGGATCACCGACGCCGTCTTTGCTCCCACATCGGCCCGCCGGAATGCCTATGAGACCATGCGTCACGACGCCAACAACAAATACGATCAGGCTCGGGCGATGGTGATCGCAGCGCTGGCCAACCGGATGATATCCGGGTTCGAGGCGTTGTTTGCGGCCAAGCACCACAATTCCCAGGCGGGCAAGAGGTCCAAAGAGTTTTCGCGGATCAGCGTTCGAACGTCGCTGAAATCGTACCACGCTCGCCGTGACACGCCTTTTGTCGGGATTGCATACAGGTTCTAACATGCGAGTCAGGCACGCCATTCGATTATTTCGTCCAGCCGCCATGGTGCTGCTTGTGACGGCATCTGCGAGCGGTTCGAACCTGGTGCGTTCCACTCCCGTCCAGGAGGCACTTCGGAGCCAGATACTGATGGGTGGGCCACCGAGCACTTCTTCGTTCGCGCTGTCCGCCGCGCCTTTCGAGGAAGAAACGAGGACGAAGTCCAACGTGCCCGGTCGCAAGCATGGCTGGAAAGCCGTTCTATTTTCGGCTGCTGTTCCCGGAGCAGGAGAGTATTATCTCGGCCACCGTGGTCGCGCCCGGATTTTCTTCACGGGCGAGGCTCTGTCCTGGATCGGCTACGTGTCGTTTCAGATGTACGGTCATTGGCGCGAAGATGATCTCATCCGCTTTGCCCGGGAAAGGGCCAACGCACAGCTCGACGGCAAGTCCGATTTCTTCCAGGATATGGTCGGTTTCTATACCGATATTGACGAGTACAATTCATTCGGCCGAGTAGCGGATCCGGACCGGCCGTACTTGTTCGATTCGCCGGAGAACCACTGGCGTTGGCAGAATCTTGAGGATCAGGCGGCGTATCGCGCGATAAAAAACCGCAGTCGCGAGGCGTACCGCCGGTCCGATTTCATGATCGGCGCCATGATTGTCAATCGCCTCGTTTCTGTCATCGATGTGTTCCAGATTCTCATTCGTTCCAAACGGGGGTTCGAGGAATCCGGCTCCATGGAATCGTCCAATCGCCTTCGAGTTCAACTTGACCCCGGTTCGACCACCCGCCAGGTTGTGGTCACTGTGCCCGCACCGTTCTGACCATGTCCCGCACGATTCGCCTGTTTGTGGCCGTTAGCCTGACCACCGTCCTTGCAACCTGCTCGCGTCCTCCGCAAATCGCACGACAGGCTGCCGGCGCGGTCAAAGATCAGGTGCCCGAAGCGCTCATCGTCGAACAAGAAATTGCGGGGCCGATGCTGTCGCAGTCGCTTCGCGGACCATCGTCCGTCGTCGTTGATTTTCGGGGTGCCGTCTACATTTGCGATGCCGGCAACAATCGGATCATCAAGCTCGACAACAAGCTCAAACCGATCAAGGATCATGGCGGGTTTGGCGCCGCCCCCGGCCTCTTCAGTGCACCGGCGTATATGTCGATCGACAACAGCCTCAATCTTTGGGTCAGCGAGACCGGCAACCGTCGGCTCTCACGGTTCGACGGCGAATTGAACTTTGTCGATGCGCTGGAGTTCACCGACGATTCCGATCTGCTCAAGTTCGGCACCCCGGCCGGTGTGGCTGCGACACAATATGGTACTCTGTGGGTGGCCGACCGGGACCGCAGCCGGGTGGCCGTCTTCAACAACGTAGGGACATTCGAGCAGTTCGTGGGGGACTTTGGATCCAGTGGCGGACCGTTGTCGCAGCCTGTGAAGGTCGTCCTGTTTGACCGGGAGAATTATGCCGTGTGCGATGCCGGCAATGGGCGGGTTGCCATATACGATTCTTACGGCAATTTTCTGCGCAAGGTCGCGGACATCGCTCTCAAGACTCCGGTCGCCTGTGCTTTTGTCGGCGCCGATCTGTGGGTATTGGACCGCCGGGGGATTCTGGCGTGTTTCTCTGCGTCAGGGCATAAGCTGTTTGAAACCGGCCCGTTGCTTACGGGAAATGCCGTGCCGTTGAAAAGCCCCTCGGATATCGCTCTGCTGAACGATGATCGACTGCTCATCGTCGACACTGGCAACGACCGCCTGCTTCTTTGCCGAATCGTCTACCAGCAACCATAGGCGGTGCATACATGGTTCGGCATTCCTTTGGAATCCTTGTTGCCGCCACCATTGGTTTCATCACTCCGGCCGCGCTTTGTGGTCACACTGCCCGCGTGTATGTAGGCGCCGAAATCCCTGACCGAGTCTGTCTTCAGCCTCCCGGCATGATCAGCGGCTCGGATTCTCTGTTTCTCAATGGACGACCGGTAACGCGCGGTCTTGAATACTCGTACAACATCACATCCCGCTGTTTCGATCTGAGTCGCTTGCCGGTCGATGCCACCGACACGCTTCGCATTACGTTCATTGAGTTGCCGGCCTGGTTGAATCAGTCATTTGGACGCCCGATCCCTGAGACAAACGTGCCCGCAGCAATACAAGCTGCTGCACCGCTGACCACATCGCCTCCAAGAACTCCTTTTCCCGGTAATATGAAGATCTCCGGCTACAAGTCATTTCGCGTTTCTGCCGGGACTTCGGGTGAGACCGATTTTGGCCAAACGCTCGACCTCAAAGTGGCAGGTGAAATTTCACCCGGCGTGACGCTCACGGGAGCGGTGTCGGATCGCGGCTATGATCCGTCGTATGGGAGCCTCAACAGCCGTCTCAACGAACTGGACAAACTGTATCTTCGGCTGGACTCTCGCCGGTTGGTCGCACAGGTTGGTGACATCACACTTTCCGGACTCCGTTCAAGGCCGTCCACGCGGCTCTCCGGCGCGACCTTTAATCTCACATTTCCCAAATGGGAAACACACGCCACCGCGGCGCGTCCGCAGGGACGTTTCGCCTCGGTCAAACTGAGCGGGCTCGCCGGATTTCAGGGGCCATATCAAATGGGAAACGAAAACCGGGCCGTACCGGTCGTGCCTGGTTCGGAGCGGGTCTGGCTGGACGGTGTCTTGATGGACCGTGGCGCCGACAAGGATTACACGGTCGATTACCCTTCGGGACAGATAACATTTAACGTGAATCACCCGATCGACCGACGCAGCCGCGTTGAGATCGATTACGAACCGCTGGCCGCCGCCTATCGCCAGGAACTGCTCGTGGCGGGCGGCGGAATAGCTTCTGCGGATTCGCTGTTCTTTGGCTCCGTCGAGGCGATTCGTGAGGGGGACGACCAGGGGCAGCCGCTCTCCGGCCAACTCACCGATGCCGACGAACAAACTCTGGCGATGGCCGGCGACTCAGACCTGTTTCGCTCCGGCGTGACGCCGGACAGTGCGGGTGACTATATTCTCATCACCGACAGCCTTCCCGATTCAGTGTTTCAGTTTGTCGGCGCTCCCAATGGCGATTATCGCGTCGCGTTTTCATTCGTGGGGCGACGGCGCGGAACGTATCGTTTTCTTGGCAACGGCAACTATCGATATGTCGGTGCAGATTCGGGCGATTATCTTCCGGTTATACTGGTAGCACGTCCTGAGCGAACCGTTTATTATCAGAGCCTTTTCGGTATTCGTCAGGTCTGGCTTGGTGAGCTAAAAACTGACATCAGGCAATCACGAAACGATCGCAATCTGTTTTCACGTATCGATGATGACGACAACGACGCTTTGTATTACCAGATCCGGTTGAACCGGACCTGGATCAGCCGCGGCACCGAGAACTATGTTCGCGGCTCGACATTGTCGCGTGATGCCAAGTTCCTTCAACGCGACCGCCTGGTGCAACCCGATCTTGCTCGATCGTACTTCCTGCCCGAAGGATACATCGTATCAGCTACTGAGAAAATTCATGAAGTAATGGTTCGCGAAACGCCAATATCCGGACTTACCCTCATGCCGGAGTACGGCACCCTCGACTATCGGGACAGCTTTCATTCCAGCCGTGGCCGCCTGTCCACCGAGATCGAACCAGTATCGTGGCTGCGTTTCGTTGCCCAGGCGCAGAATATCAGCTCGGACCTTCGGTCAGTCGGCGGCGGTGTCGCCAACACCTACGCAACTACTCTCCGTTCTCTGCCGCATGACCGACTCACTGTGGAATTGGGCGCTGAATACGACTCTCGCAAGAATCGTTACAGTATCGCTGAACGAGGTACCAAATACTGGCAGGGATTCGGCGCCGTAACGTTCGCGGGAGAATCGGTCAGATATGAGCGGCATCTCGAAGATACCCTCGTGAACAAGTGGCGTCGGTTGTTCATTCGGGATCGTCTTACGGCGGGCTCCGGCCGCACGATTGGCAACTTTACATACAGTCTTACAACGTCGCTCCAGCAAATCGCAGACACGCTGGGGGAACAGCGAAGTTTTCTCGGGCGCGGGACGTTTGGTTATTCGGATTCGCGTCACAACCTCAGTCTGACGGCCGCCTATTCGATCTCCGACGAACTTCGCAGCGCGCGAGGGATCGCCTATCTTGAAGTGGAACCGGGCCGCGGCAATTACGGTCTTGAAGAAGGGCGCTATATACCGGACCAAAACGGCAACTATATCCAGGTCGAGGAGATACTGTCTGACCGCGCCTCAGTGCGCCGAGGCCAAAAGTCCTTTCAGATCAGCAAGCGATGGGCGCAGGGGGAAACTCGTTTCTCCAGCGACATTCAGGAAGAACTGCTCGATGACGGTAAGCGGAACGTGCTCTGGGCGCTGCCTTTTTACTCTGATCCCGCGCAGCCATATCTGTTCTATGTTCGTCGGTACAACGGCGATCTCCGGCTCATTCGCTGGCGTGATATCTACGCGGTGAATTTCGCCTATTCTGAAGACCGGGAAGGGCGCTCGGTGGTGGGAATCAACCGCATCAAGAACGACCATAAAGGGAGTCTCGCTCTCCGGCAGGTATCTGGCGACTATTATTACACACAAACGGGCGAGCTATTCCGCTATGATCGAGACAGCTATTTTGCGGGTGGAGGCGTTGTCAATGGCTACCGCCTGGCGGCCAGCGTCCGCCGGACTACCCGGCAAGTCGAATTCGGTGTCGGCGGAAGCTTCAGGCATGCAAGCTCAGCGCTCGACGAACGGTCTCGTATATATACCGTTACAATCGACCACCTCTGGCGGCAGTATTCGCGAGGCGAGCTCCGGACACAAATTGAGTTTTATCGCCAGGATTTGATTAGTTCATCAGACGTGCCGTCGTACCAACTGATCGACAACCATTTTGGGAAGCGCGGCGTGCTCTGGTCTATCCTCTTTACCTATGGTGCGCGCGAACGTGTTCGCATCAACGTCTCGATGTCCGGCAGGCACGCCGACGATCGCACGGCGCGCGTGACGAGCCGCGGGGAACTGGTGGCGGGATTCTGACCATGGTACGCGCGTTTCTCATTTTCTTCACGCTCTTGAATTACGCAAGCAGTGATGCCTCAAAGATACCGGTACGAGTCGTCGGAAGTGATGCGGCGATACGCGACGAAATAGATCGGTATCTCCGCACGCTGTCCCCATCTGCCATGCCTGATTCCATGTTGACTGATTCGGTTCAGAGCTGGTTGGTAGGCCAAGGTTATCTGGAAGCCCAAGTGGCTACTACCGCCGATACATTGGCCATCAACCCCGGGGCCTGTTTTCAGCTCGAGTGCGTTCGGGTTTCGAATGATACGTTGGCGATTTGCGAACTTGCCAGACCATTCACGCGCGAAAACCTGGAATCGGCGATCGACTCGGTGCTCGATCATTTCCGCTCTCAGGGGCACTACTACGCGCGGGCGTCTGTAGATTCGGTCGACATGTATCATCTTGGGGTGACTGTGGTGTTAAATCTCACACCGGGTCCAGTGGTTACGGTGTCCGACATACACTACGAAGGGCTCACCCGAAGCAGACCATCCCTTATCGATCGATATGTCAGTGTGCGAGCCGGCGATACGATCACTGATGATTATATTCGACATTCCGAGGCGCGAGCTTCCCGTGCGCCGTTTGTTGGTTTCGAGCCTCCTGTCACCGTGAGACCTCGGGCGGGGTACAACCAGGCTGACCTCACCCTGCATTTTCGAGAACGCCCACAGGTGTCGCTGTTTGGCGGGCTGGCGTACCAACCGGACGACGACCGTCGGGTGTTATTTAATCTGGACATGACGCTTCGGAACCTGTTCGGCGACGGGAGACTTGTCTCCTTTCTGGCCGACCATCGCGACGCCAACCGCAATACTCTGCACCTTGTCTATGGCCAGCCGTTGTTTCTGGCGGGAATCGGTTGGTTGAACGCCGGCGTTCAATCTCGTGACTATCGAGACCAATTCTATGAACTCGGGGCGTTGGTCGGCTATACCGCCCAGAGCGGTGAGGCATTGAGTCTGGGTTTCGATCTCGGCTTCAAACGGGTTGAACCGTCGCTCGGCCCCAACCGATACCGTCGCTACGCGGCCGGGCTTACTCTGACTCGCGCAGGATTTGATGACCCGCAAAACCCTTCGCGCGGTCTCAACCTCCGGTCGTCTGTTTCGTATGCGTTCCGGCGGTATACCGATGATTCCGCCAACATCGTCGGAGGTCCAAACTTCAGTGAAACACACGCTTCATTCGAGGCAGACATGGTTCAGCCGCTCTGGGGGGGAATGGTTGGACGCGTGGTACTGGCGTATCGCGGCTTCGAAACCTCAGAGTCGCTGCCGCCAATGTCGGAGCTTCAATTTGTCGGTGGTCCGGGAACCCTGCGTGGCTACCGCACCGAACAGTTCGCCGTTCAGCGGACGGCGCTCGCCACACTGGAGCCTCGCTACCGGTTCGCAGCGGGGCATCTGTTTACCTTCATTGACTTCGCTTATCTGAACAGGCCCACGGCCAACGGTACGGAGGAACTGTTTCGGTACGGCTACGGAATCGGATTTGGTGCTCGCGACTTGACACGCTCCATCAGGATTTCGCTCGGATGGAATCCGGACGTTCGGTTTGACCAGCCTCGCCTCTCGGTTGACCTCGCCACCGATCTATAGTTGTTGTGAACTCTCTCGACAGTGTGTATAGTCGATCTGTGAATTCTATCCTCGCCATCCTCCGCCTCACACGGGTTGGCAATTGCATCATGGCTGCTATTGCGGTATTGATCGGCGTGCATCTTGGCGGTGCGATGGTTCTTTCGGCAGCCGGGCTGTTTGCGGCGCTTGGGACTTTCCTGGTGTGTGCTGCAGGTAACACACACAACGATATTCTGGATATTGATATTGACCGTATCAGTCACCCCAATCGCGTATTGGTGCAGGGTGTTGTTTCCACCAGATTGGCGATTACAGTCGTCATTATCTGCGATCTGGCCGCAGTGGCGTTGGCGTCGCTCGTCAACGCAGCGGTCTTGTTCATGGCGCTTGGGGCGATTTTGCTTCTGCTCATATACAACTCTTTACTCAAGAGAATGCCTGGGGCGGGAAATCTGATTATCGCCGCTCTGGCCGGACTCACCATATTGGCCGGAGGCGTGGTCGCCACGACGCTGGATGAGATCGCTTGGTTTCGGCTCCTGGCGGGCGCCCTGTTTGCCTTCCTGGTGCATCTCGTTCGGGAGATTGTCAAAGACATCCTCGACATCCCCGGGGACAAGGCCGCCGGTGTTCGCACTCTCCCACAGCTCATCGGAACGCCCGCCGCGTTGGCGATCTGCCTTGGGCTGGGTATTCTGCTGGTCGCCGCCACAGTTGTGCCGGTCCTCGCCAACTGGTTCAACTGGTACTTCGCGGTGATCGTACTCGTTCTCATAGACCTCCCGCTATTGGGCATGCTTAACCTGGTATGGTTTCGTCCCAATGAAGCAAGACTACGATTGACGGTTGCGGTGCTCAAGACAGCCATGGCGGTTGGGATGGCCGCCCTCGTGGTCGGAACATTGTAGCGGGTTGAAACAATTCCGATTGAATCAAGTATAATCTGCCGACGGTCCGCACTTGCGGCTAACTAAACACTTGACAAAAGGTTACGTCGAATTAGTTTGTCTGCCCACTTGGCGATAGGGACTCAATGTGAGCAGAGTTGGTAAGTTCTTGGGGCTTGTCCTACTGGTCGCGGCCGGCGTTTACCGGGCGGCTCAGGCAGGGGACATATCGCTTTCCCAGTCTTTGGATCGTTCGGAAATACCGTACGAAGAGAAAGCAGTCCTCGAAATCGTCGTGAGCTGGCACGGGAACCAGGCGGCCTATCGGTTCGACCGGCCACTGCAGCCGAAACTCGATAAACTCAGAGTCAGAGAGTTCAGCTCGACTATCAGTTCGGAAGGGAGCGGCACGGACGAGGTAACCACCAAGCGGTTCCGATATGCACTGGTGCCCACCTCATCAGGTACTGGCCGCATCGAACCGATGGTTATCAACTATGCCAGTTGGCCGGACAGCCTGCCCGGTGAGTTGGTGACCGAAGCCATGACACTAAGCATTGCGCCGGCCAGGAAGGTCGCCAAACCGGCCAGTCTGACCGAAAACCTGCGAATTCTCCTGGCCGTTGCTGCCGGGATCGTGGTGGTCGGTGGCGTAGGGTTGGGATTGTTTATTCGGGCGCGAAACAAACGTCCCAAACCGGTTGTACAAACTCCGGCCGAGTTGTTTCTGGAACGATTGGAGCAGCTTCGCACCGAATCGTCGGGCGACCTCAAGAAGTTTCAAACCGGCCTGTACAAGCAGTTGTTGTGGTATTTGTCAGCTCAGTTTGGTCTTCAGTTTTCTAACGAACCGGTAGAAGAGATTGTGAAACGATGTGAATCTGTCGGCATGCCGACCGCCCAGAAAGCGGCGATCGGCAATTGGCTGCTCCAGGCCGATCGCGTCAAATTCAGCCCGGTCGAACCGGCGCCGGGGGAGACCGTCCGGCTCGAATCGGAGATTCGCCGCTTCTTTGAGACAATAACGCCCACCCGCAATGTGGAGGATTGATGCATACCGATATCCAACAGATACAGGCCACCGTAGAAAAAGAAGCCGCCTTTGTCGAGAAGTTATCCGGCCAGATCAGCTCCGTAATAGTCGGCCAGAAGTACCTGATCGACCGGCTCTTGATAGGCATACTCTCGAACGGACATATTCTCATCGAGGGGGTACCGGGGCTGGCCAAAACCTTGTCCGTAAAAACGTTGGCGGATGCCATCAAGCTCAAGTTCCAGCGGCTCCAATTCACACCGGACCTGCTTCCCGCGGACCTGATCGGCACCATGATTTACAATCCGCAGAAGGCGGAGTTCACGGTCAAGAAGGGCCCGGTGTTTGCCAACATCATATTAGCCGATGAGATCAACCGTGCTCCTGCAAAAGTGCAGTCAGCACTGCTTGAGGCGATGCAGGAGCGCCAAGTGACAATCGGCGAGCATTCCTACAAGCTGGATGAACCATTCCTGGTCCTGGCCACCCAGAACCCGATCGAGCAGGAGGGCACCTATCCGTTGCCGGAAGCCCAGATCGACAGGTTCATGCTGATGCTCAAGATCACGTACCCGAGCCCCGCCGAAGAACGCATTATCATGGATCGCAACACCGCCGTCGAGACGATCGTCGTGGAGCAGGTAATATCGCCCAAAGATATCGTGCACGCCCGCGAGGTGGTGCGGTCGATCTATGTCGACGAGAAGATTAAGGAATATATTATCAATATCATCTTTGCCACGCGCGAGCCGGCCAAGTATCGTCTCAACGACCTGACCAGCCTGATCGCGTTCGGCGCCTCGCCACGCGCCACCATCTATTTGAACCTGGCCGCCAAGGCGCATGCGTTCCTCAAGGGACGCGGCTACGTGACACCGGAGGATATCAAGGCGATCGGGGCCGATGTTCTGCGCCACCGCATTCTGCTGACCTACGAGGCGGAGGCCGAAGAGATCAGCTCTGATGATATTGTGAAGAAGCTGTTTGACGCCGTCGAGGTGCCGTAAGAGCGAGCCATGATACCCAAGGAGGTACTCAAAAAAGTCCGGCGTATTGAGATCCGGACCAAGCGACTGGTCAACGATCTCTTCTCGGGCGAATACCATTCCACGTTCAAAGGACACGGCATGGAGTTCGAGGAAGTACGCCTCTATCAGCCGGGGGATGATGTTCGGCTGATCGACTGGAATGTCACCGCCCGCACCGGCCATCCGTACATCAAGAAGTTCCGCGAAGAGCGCGAACTGTCGGTGGTGTTGCTGTTCGATGCGTCATCGTCGGGCCGATTCGGCACCCGGGACCGATTCAAAAGCGATACTGCCGCCGAGCTGTGCGCGCTGTTGGCCTTCTCCGCCATCAAGAACAACGACAAAGTCGGCCTGATCATTTTCACCGACCGGATCGAGATGTTCGTCCCCCCCAAAAAGGGGCGCGCCCACGTGCTGCGCTTGATACGAGAGATCCTCTATTTCCGGCCCACCGGTATCGGCACCGATATCGCCGGCGCCCTTGAGTATTTCAGTCGCGTCATCAAGCGCAAGTCGGTCGTGTTCCTGATCTCGGACTTTCTTTCCACCGGATTTTACAAGCCGTTGCAAATCGCCAATAACAAGCATGATGTCATCGCCATGAAGATCACTGACCCGCGGGAATCTGTATTCGATGATTTTGGCCTCCTGGAGCTCGAGGACACTGAGACCGGCGAGGTGCTTTTGGTCGACACCGGCTCCCGGGCGTTCCGCCGCGAGTTTGCTGCCCGGGCGCAGGAAGATTATATCAATCTGAAAAAGGGATTCCAGGTGATCAATCTCGATTTCATCGATATCAAGACCGACCAGTCGTACATCGTGCCGCTCATCAATTTCTTCCGCATGAGGGAGAGGAGACACTGATGGCACTTCGCAGCAGTCGGGCCGGCGGTATCGTCGGCGCAGCCGCTTATGCTATCCTGATAGTGGCGTTGTTCGGCTCGTGCGGTGAGAAGGGGACCGGCGTGTCGGTGGATCAACGCAAGAAGATCGCCGGCGAACTGCGTGACAACAAGCTCTATACGGCAGCAATCGAGGAATACACGGCGCTTCTTGACGGTGATGATCTGGATAACAAGCAGCGCGGCACGATCAGCTATCTCATCGGGCGGGTGTATTTCGAGGATCTCAAGGATTTCAGCAGTGCCGCCGCCTACTTTGTACGAGCGCGCGAGTATGACCCGCAGGGTTCGTATAACGACGAAGCGTCTCGTAACCTGGTCGCCTGCTTTGAGAAGATGGGGCACCTGGCGGATGCCAAGCGGGAGCTGAATGCGACCACGTCGGTCGATGCCGCGCCGCATCAGTCCGGCGATGTCGAAGTCGCGCGTATCGATGGCACCCCGATCTGGAAATCGGAGGTCGAACGGCAACTGCAGAGTCTCCCCCCCAAGGCGCAGCAACAGTTCCTTTCGACAGAGGGTAAACGCCAGTTCGTGCGCCAGTATGTGGGTATTGAACTCATGTATCGTGCCGCGGTACGCGAAGGCTACGACCGGGACCCCAATATCCAGCAGAAGCGGGACGAACTACTCAAGAGCCTTGTTGTTGACAAGTATGTGGTCGACAAAGTCATACCGGAAGTGCATATCGATACTGCCGACGTGCGTAACTTTTACCTCGCCAATAAGAGCTCCCGGTACCAGGGGGCGCCGTATGATTCCGTCAAAGCACAGGTGTTCTTGGATTACCAGAGCGAAAAAGCCCAGACAGCATTCAACGACTACATCGGCCGTCTGGCAGCTGGTGAGAAAGTTGAGTTTCTGGATCAGAACGTCAAATGACCGATTAGATCGATGCCGTTAAGTCTACGCAACATACTCTGCAGTGCACTGTACCTGGCACTTGCTCTGGCCTCAGCGTCATCGGGCTCGGCGCAAGACCCGGCCGATACTGTTGGTTCGCTGCCGGGGATCGAAATACAGACATCGGTCGACCTCGCCGAGGCATTTGTAGGCGATCTGATCACGTATCGGCTTTCCATCATTCATGACTCCGATATCCGACTGGTCCCGCCGCCACTCGGCGCCAATCTTGGCGCTTTTGACGTGAAAGATTATGAGCCAGATGTCGAGACGAAGCTTCCCGACGGACGTATCAAGAGCGAAACCAAATTCGTGCTCAGCACCTTTACTACCGGTGACTACATCATTCCACCGCTCCCGATGATGTTCGAACTCAGAGACAGTACACGCAAGGTCATGCTTTCCGAAGCAGTTCCGATCAAAGTCAAATCGCTGCTGGAGAACGCCGGTGACTCGATGGATATTCGTCCCCTCAAACCGCAGTATGAATTCAAGCGGAACCTGACGCCTTACTATATTGCCGGGGCCGCCAGCCTGCTGCTTCTGGTGATTGCCATTCTGGTCTTAAGGCGACTGCGGAAAGGGAAAGGGGTGGCCGAAGTAATCGACCTGCGCGCGCCGTGGGAGATCGCGTTCGAGAAGCTCGCCTTTCTGCGCGAAAGCAGACTGCTCGATGACGGCAAGCACAAGCAGTTCTATATCGAACTCACCGAGATCATCCGCGCGTATCTCGGGCGTGTATACCGCGTGGCCGTGCTGGACATGACCACCGAAGAATTCCTGTCCGGTTGCCGCGACATGCAACAGCCCACGGGGCTTCTGGAAAAGACCGAGACATTGCTACATCACGCCGACTTGGTGAAATTTGCCAAACTCCAGCCGGAGCGGGAGCAGGCTGATGAAGATTTCCTACTCGGCCACGATATTGTGGAGATCGTCCGTGCCGACCAGGAGCGTCAAAATCAGGTTCAAGTGCACAACAGCGCGAGCACGCCCCAAGGAGCCGCTGCTTCCGGAGGTGCCTCATGATGGCCAATCTCGAGTTCGGAGGCCTTGGACTTAATCTCTTCGGCCCCGATACCAGCGTGATCCCGGCCTGGATTATCTTCCTTATCGGCGCCGTGGTGCTGGCGGCCATGCTGGCGTATTACTTCAAGAGAAAACGGTTTCGATCCGCAACGCTCAAGTACTCCGACATCCGCATCGTCAAGCGTGCCGCCCGGTCCAACCGCCAACGGTACCGCTTTGTGCTGCCGGCCCTTCGGCTCATGGCAGTTGCGTTGTTCGTCCTTGCCTTCGCGCGCCCGCGCCTGGGCACCGAGGTCACTGATATCGACTCCGAGGGTATCGACATCATGATGGTGCTCGATATCTCCTCTTCGATGCTGGCCGAGGATTTCAAGCCGGTAAACCGCGTCACCGTGGCTAAAGAGGAGCTCAAGAAATTCGTCACTAAGCGTCCGAATGACCGCATCGGCTTGGTAATCTTTTCCCGCTACGCCTTCACCCAATGCCCCTTGACAGTCGATCATGGTGTGCTCATGAATTTTGTCGATCAGGTGAATGTAGGCGATGTTGAGGACGGCACCGCGATCGGGATGGCGATTGCCACCGGTGTAAACCGGCTGCGCGAGTCCGACTCCAAGTCGAAAGTCATGGTGCTCCTGACCGACGGCGACAACAACGCCGGTGAGATCGATCCGCTCACGGCAGCGAATCTGGCGGCCGCTATGGGTGTCAAAATATACACGATCGGCGTCGGTAAGCCGGGGAACGCCATGTTCCCGTATCAGGACCCGCTGTTCGGCAAGCGATACATCTACCAGCCGGTGCGTATCGATGAGGCCTCGCTTCGCGAGATCGCCGCCAAGACCGGTGGCCGCTATTTTCGCGCCAAGTCGGGCGAAGAGCTCGACCAAATCTATAGTATGATCGACGCCTTGGAGAAAACAAAGATCAACATCTCGGCGCACATTCAGTATCATGAGTTGTTCCCATTATTCACCTATGCCGGGCTCATCCTGCTGGCGCTCGAGTTAATACTGACCAACACCTATTTCAGGAAGTTGCCGTAGGAGCATATTAGACGATGCGTTTCGCCGAACCGCTGCATTTCGCCCTGTTGCTTGGCGTGCTCATGCTGGGCAGTTTTATGTTTTGGGCGCTGGCACGCAAGAAACGGCTCCTGGCAAGATTCGGCGACCTGCCGCTTCTGCTCAAGACGGCGCCCTATATTTCGTTTGCCCGCCAGCGGAGCAAAGCGCTGCTGACGCTTCTTGGCCTCACATTCGTTGTGCTGACACTGGCCCGCCTGCAATTCGGCACCCACATGGAGATGCTGAAACGCGAAGGGATCGACATCATTGTGGCGCTTGATGTCTCCAACTCTATGCTGGCGCAGGATATGAAACCGAATCGTCTGGAGAAGGCAAAGCAGGAACTCCGCTCTATCATCGACCGCTTGAAAGGAGACAGGATCGGGCTTGTTGCGTTCGCCGGCGAGGCGTACGTACAATGTCCGTTGACTCTCGATTATGGCGCCGCCCGGATGTTGTTGTCCGTCATGGACAATACCTCTGTCTCCGTACAGGGAACCTCGATCCGCTCGGCCATCGAAGTGGCCGAGAAATCGTTCGAACAGCGTGAGAAAAAACACAAGGTTCTGCTTCTACTTACCGATGGAGAAGATTTGGAGGGGGGCGCCGAGGACGCCGCCGAAGAAGCCCGCAAGGATGGCATAAAAATATACACCGTCGGCATCGGCAACCCGAACGGCGAGCCGATCCCGATCCTGGATCGAAGCGGCAACCAGGTCGGGTTCAAGAAAGACGAGAACGGTGAAGTGATCGTTTCACGGCTCGATGAAATGGCGCTCCAGAAGATCGCCCTCGCTACTGGTGGCAAGTATTACAACGCTTCAGCCGGTGAGATGGAGCTGGATCGAATTTTCGATGATATCGGTAAAATGGAAAAGAAGGAACTTGAAGGCGCGCTGGTGACCCGGTATGATGACCGGTACCAGTGGCCGCTCCTGTTCGCTCTCTTGTTTATTGTGGGAGAGTTTTTTGTGTCGGAGCGAAAAAAGACGGCCGGGGATAGTAGCAATGAGTAAACTGCGGATAAGCTGTCTGTTGCTCTGTATCCTCGCATCGGTACAGATCGCCACGGCGCAAGGATACGTGGCCAAGGTGAAAAAGGGGAATGAGGCGCTCAAGACGGGCGACAGCAAGTCCGCGCTTGACTATTACCACGATGCCGAGACCGATATTCCCGAATCCCCCGAACTGAGCTACAATATCGCCGGCGCACTGCACCAGCAAAAAGGGTTCGAGGAAGCGGTCGCCGAGTACCAAAAAGCGCTCAAATCGACCGATATCAGCCTGGAAGCACATGCGCAGTACAACCTCGGCAACACGTTCTACCGTATGGGAGATTATGAGAAGGCAATCACCAGCTATGAGAATGCGCTCAAAGACGATCCGCGTGATATGGATGCCAAATTCAACCTGGAGCTGGCGCGTAAACAACTAAAAGAGCA
The DNA here is from genome assembly GCA_040753875.1 of Candidatus Zixiibacteriota bacterium. Lineage (NCBI taxonomy): Bacteria > Pseudomonadati > Candidatus Zixiibacteriota > Candidatus Zixiibacteriota bacterium. The sequence continues at coordinate 40,240 of JBFMDV010000015.1, forward strand.
GACCAAGCCGCAGCAGCAGCAACAGAAGCAGCAGGATCAGCAGAATAAGCAGGACCAGAAACAGAACCAGGACCAACAGAAGCAGCAACAGCAGGACAAGCAAAGTCAGCAGGACAAAGACCAGAGTCAGAATCCGGACCAGCGTGAACAGAATAACCCCAAGGAACAGAAAATGTCCAAAGAGGACGCCGAGCGGATACTGAACTCGTTGCGTGATGATGAGCAAAAACTGCAGAAGAAAGCCAAGCGAGAGGTGGTGGCGGGTGATTACACCGGCAAAGACTGGTAACATCAAGACGGTTGCGGTCGGCGTTCTGTTTCTTCTGTTCGCCGCATCCGCTGCCGTGGCCGCCGATGAAATCGCCGTTTCGGTCAGTCTCAGCCCGATTACGATCGGGCTCGACGAACAAGCCAGTCTCCAAGTGACCGTCACCGGATCATCGCAGAGCCTGCCCGAGATACAGATGCCGTCGCTGCCGGCATTCGAGATCTATTCACAGGGGCATTCGAGCAACATCAGCATCGTCAATGGGCAAGTCAGTTCGTCCGTCACCACGACCTTTCTGATCGTCCCGCACAAGGCCGGCGTTTACCCGATCCAGGGGATCGCCGTCGTCAAGGACAACAAACGCTATGAGGGGAATGCGGTAACACTGACGGTCCTCAATAAGGGACAGTCGACCTCGCCGCAGCTGCAGCAGCGAGCTGCCGACACCCAGGGGAACGCACGCGATTACTTTCTGGAAGCGGCTGTCGACAAACGAAACCCCTATGTTAACGAACAAGTGACATTGACGCTGCGTTTCTATATTGGCGTCCAATACTACAGCAGTCCCGAACTCGATGAACCGACCACCACCGGGTTCTGGACCGAACTGCTCGGCAACAGCACACCGTATTTTCAGAAGATTAACGGTCGCAACTATCGGGTGATCGAACGCAAGTACGCGCTGTTTCCTACTCAGACGGGCGAATTGACCATTGGTCGCGCCACCATTTCGACCACCGTGGCGGCGCGCGCACAGCGTCGCGACCCCTTCGACATGTTCGGCGACCTCTTTCCTCAGGGAATGAAAGTCAGCACCCATTCGGAGTCGATCTCCATCAATGTACGTCAGTTGCCCCAGGCCGGCCGGCCAGCCGATTTCACCGGGACAGTTGGCCGATTCGCCATCACTGCCGATGCCGACAAGACCGAAGTCGAGGTGAATCAGCCGGTGACTGTCAAGGTGCGGATCAGCGGATCGGGCAATGTCAAGTCGGTCGGCGAGCCGGTCATCCCTGATTTGGTCGACTTCCGGGTCTATCGCGCCTCAAGTAGCGAAAACGTGGCCAAGGACAGCGACCGTATGGGAGGCACCAAGCTGTTTGAAGAGGTATTCATTCCCAAGCGGCCCGGCCTCCTTGAGATTCCCGCCCTTACGTTCAATTACTTCGATCCGTCCAAGGGGAAATACGAGACCGCCACGACCCGGGCCATGAACATCACCGTAAAGAAACCGGAAGGATATGTGGGCTCGCCCGATGTGCCGTACGCCAGTACCGGATTGACCGTGGGAAATGAAGCGCAGGATATTCGCTATATCAAAGATTCGCCCGGCGACCTTCGCCGACCAGGGCGGATAATCCTCTTGACTCCGCTTTATATGGCGGTCAACGGCGTGCCAGTACTGATCCTGGGCGGATTGATCTACGCGCGCAAACGCCGTGAACGACTGGCTACTGATATCCGCTATGCCCGTTCGCGCAGCGCGTCGCGCCTCGCTCGGAAGCGATTGGCCAAAGCACGGTCGCTTGCCAAACTCGACTCCGCCGGCGAATTCTACGGCGAGCTCAGCCTGGCTGTGACCTCGTTCATTGCCGACAAACTGAATATCTCGCCGCATGGCCTCACTTCGGCTCGCATCACAGAACTGCTGAAAGAGAAAGGGGCAGGGGAAAAGTTGATTGCCGATGCCTCCGGCTTCCTGCAGACATGCGATTTCGCGCGGTTTGCACCGGCCTCACTGACCGAAACCGATCTGACCAAAGCCTTGGAGAGCGCCGAGCAGGTCATGATGCAGATGGAGGGGCTCAAATATGCGTAGGTGCCTGCTCATCTGCTCAGTGTTGTTTCTTTCGTTCCTCAGCGCGACATTGGTCGCCGCATCTCTCGACGACGATTTCCGGCTTGGCAACAACGCCTATGAGAATAAGTTATACGACGATGCCATCGCGTCCTACTCTCGTGTTCTCGCCGGTGGGCTTGAGTCCTCAAACCTGTATTTCAATCTCGGCAACGCCTATTTCAAGAAAGGGGATCTCGGGCACGCCATCGTCAATTACCTCAAGGCATCGCGTCTTAGCCCCGGTGACGAAGACATCAAGAGTAACCTGGCGTTTGCGCGCAAGTTCACGAGCGTGCAGATGGAAGGTGTCCAACTGAATCCGGTGCGCGGTCTGCTCACATCGATCGTCGATCGATTCCGGCTCTCCACGCTGGCCTGGTTGTCGTCGCTGTTATTCTTGTCGTTCATCTCCCTGCTCATCATCCGATTCGGGATCGGTATTATCGATGATCGGATTCGACCATTGGCGATAGTCGCTCTGTCATTGTTTGTTCTCGCCTCGGCACTGACCACCTTCAAATATCGGTCCGAATTCCAGACCCGGCATGCTGTCATCGTCGCGCAGGAATGTCCGGTCCGTACCGGACCAACCGACCAGTCCGACCTTGAGCTCCAGGGTGCACCGGGTCTGGTGGTTGAGATTGTCTCGGAATCGAACGACTATTACAACGTTGTGTTTGAGAACATGCGCCGCGGCTGGATTAAGAAGAGTCTGGTTGCGGAAGTCTGACCGGTTATGGTCGGTTCCAGCCATGTTATTTGATTGACACACTTTGAGATGAGTCCTATCTTGCCGGCCAAGCTTCGGTCGGAGTGCGTCTTTTCGTGCTGAGATTACTGAAAAAGAAACAGTTCTGGGGCGCCCTGATTGGACTCTTCCTGCTGGCCTATTGCCTGAAGGACATCAAACCGGGCGAGATCCGCGAACTCTCCGCACGCGTCCAATACGACTACCTGCTACTCGCCATCGGCATGGCGTTTTCGTACATCGTCCTCCGGGCTTTCCGGTGGCGACTCATGGTCGAACGACAGGCTCCTATCATCCTACCGCGCGCGGTGGCTCTCTATTCAGCCGCTCAGGTCGTGAACATGATCATGCCGATGCTGACCGGTCAGGTAGGTCGGCTCATGTTATTCGCCCGAAAACTCGGCGTCCGCAAGACATTCGTTTTTTCCACTATGGTGCTCGAAGTTCTTTTCGATGCCGTCAGCCTGATCATTTTCATGTTCTTCACCTCGGCGGCGTTCGTCTTCCCAAGCGAATACCGAGCGGTAAGTTTCGTAGTCGCAGGCATCACGGTGATAGTCTTGGCCGGTTTCTATCTCATTTTGCATTACCAGCGGCCGCTGGAAGAGTGCGGCCGTCGCTGGATGGCTGGGCGCTGGCCGGGCGTCTATATCACCGTAAAGAAATTCATGCGCTCCTTCACCAAAGGGATCGAGTTGCTTCGCTCCAGCCAGCATCTGGCCGGCTCCATCCTGTATTCGCTTGCCTCCTGGATCTGCCACATGTTCGTCATATATGCCCTGTTCAAAGCATTTGGGCTCGAACTCCCCATCGCTGCCGCTGCTGCCGTGATGATCATCAATACGATCGTCCTGATGGTTCCCATCACGCCCGGCAACGCCGGTACGTTCGAGGTGGCCGTCAGTGCCTCCTTGGGGGCCTTTTCACAGGGGCGAACCGACGCCGTCCTGTTTGCCCTCGCTCTGCACCTGCTTGACCTCCTGCCCGTCATCCTGCTCGGCATTGCATTCTTTCACTTCGAGAAAGTCTCCCTGAAAGAGATCAAACGAGGTCACGAGGATGAGATGATTTTCCAACGCATCGCCGAGGACGGCACTTTCATCGAAGAAGAGCGACCGTAAACTGCCCCATCATAGGTTCACTCATCTAAAAGAGGATATGCACCCGGTTTGTCTATCCGCCGTAACGTCAAGCTATTCATGGACTAACGTGCCCAAGATAACCGGGCCGGGTACAACAATCAATCCATACTATTTAGGTAGTCTTATTTTGGACCGCCTTCATTTTTTTCGCTAAGAATCCCCTACGGATCAAAACTTTTGTCGTGTTTTATCGTTAAAGGCCTTGACGTCGCCGCATGAGGCGATATGTTAAATACCAACCGGTAGGTATCTTCAACATACCACCCGGTAGGTTTGAAGAGGTTGAATATGAGTAACGCACTTAAGATCAAACAGAGCCCGAAACTTCCGGCCGAATTGCGACGTGAACAACTTCTCAAATCGGCCCACGAGTTGTTCGTGAAGCAGGGCTACCGCGGCACTTCCACGGAGGACATTGCCCGAAACGCGGGACTCACGAAGGGAGCCCTCTACTTTCATTATAAGAGCAAGGAAGAGATACTCCTGGCGCTCATCAAACACATTACCGAGGGGTATCGTGCTGAACTGGACCGGGTGTTGCCGCGACCAGCCAGACCACAGGATATCATACATGCTGTGCTGCAAAACAAAAAATGTACCCAGATTCGCGAGTTCAGCGGCATTATGGATATCTGGGTTCAAGCCATCCGTATACCGCGGGTACACCGGTTTATCACTGAAACGCACCGTCGGATGGTCACTTACTTCTGCGACCTCATCGATCCGTCGCTGGGGTACACGCGGCAGGAACTCCGGCGACTCACGGTGCTGGTATTAGCGATCGCCGATGGGCTGGCGGTCCATCGCGTACTGCACCCGGGAACCATCCAGATTCCTCAACAGATTGCACTTTTCGAATCGCTCCTGGCAAGTCATGCCCGGGCGAAGAACGGCGGCCGGGCAGCCTACACCCACAGAACAGCTTCACGAACAAGAAGGACGAGATGACAATGATTTCCATGAACAGACTGTTCCCTGTGTTTTGTTTTTTGACGGTTTGTGCTGCCGGCGTCTCTTCGACAGCCGAGACCGTCCCGCTTACTGTGGCCGATGCCCGTACCCGCGCCATCACCTTCAACAGACAATTCCTGTCGGCAAAAGAAGATGTCAAAAAGGCAGGTGCGCAGATAACGCAGGCACGCGCCGGGTTGTTTCCTGATATCAGCGCTGAAGGCAGCTACACGCGCAACTTCTTAGTGCCAACCTTTTATATCTTCTCGGATTCCGGCACACTTGCATTCAAGACCGGCTCAGACAACAATTTTGGCGCCGGTATCAGCGTCAGCCAGCCGATCTGGGAGGGAGGCAAAGTCCTGAACGCATGGGCCATTTCAAAACTCTACCACAAGTACACGCAAGCCGGCCTGGAGCAGACCGAGGCATCGGTCCTCTACACCGCTGAACTGCTGTTCTTCAACACCATTCTCCAACGTGCCAATCTGGAGGTCTTGCAGAAAGCGTTCGAAGCCAACAGCCACAATCTCGATGTTGTTGAGAAATTCTATGCGAAAGGTATGGCCTCCGAATTTGAACTGCTCCGTGCCCGTGTGGAGAAGGCCAATCTTATGCCCGGAATTCTGGCCGCTGAGTCGGATGTCACCCTGGCGGAGAAGCGCCTGAAATCGTTCCTGGGACTCAACCTGTCGGACAGCATTGTCATCATTGAAGAAGCGGGGGATACCTCGCTGGTCGAGCTCCCGCCCCTCGACCGTCTGCTCGATACCGCTCTCGCTCATCGACCGGAGGTGCAGCGCTCGCATTACCTCACGCAAATGACTAAGCGGGCGATTCGAGTGGCCCAGGGGGATTACCAGCCGACCCTTGACGCCAACGCTCATTATGGCTGGCAGGCGCAGTCAAATGATTTTCAATTCGATAACCAAACCCGCTCTCTTACCGCCGGTCTCACGTTGTCGATTCCGCTGTTCCAGGGAGGAAAAACCAGGGGGGAAGTGGCCTATCGCAGGGCAGACTACAACCAGGCACTGCTGGCAGACCAGCAAATGAAGGACGACGTCCGCCTCGAGGTCGAGCAGGCGTACGACCTGTTGATGCAGGCAAAAAAATCTCTCGATGTTCAGAAAGAGACGATCGCGCAGGCCGAGGAAGGCCTGCGCATTGCCAATCTTCGCTATTCTTCCGGCGTCGGCACTCAGCTCGACGTCCTCTCCGCGCAGGCGTCACTCACCGATGCCCGTCGCGCCCATGCCCTGGCGCTCAATTTCTTCCGCCAGGCCAGAGCCGGTCTCAAGAAAGCAACGACAATTGATTTGGATATGAAGTGACCATGAAAACGCCAATACTCACACTCGCCGTGCTGACAGGACTGGCTCTGACCTCCTGCAGCCGTAACGAACAGTTGACCACGCTTGAGCGAACCGTCGCCGTGCGCGCTGAGGTAGTCCGGATTTCCACCGAAGACATGGTGAAGACGTTCACCGGCTCAATCGAGGGAGAACGTCAGGCTGTGTTGTACGCCAAGCTGGCCGAAGCTGTCGATAAAGTACACGTCCGCGAAGGGCAGACTGTGCAGACAGATCAGGTTATCATCTCTCTGGACAAACTCGGACCAAGCTCTCGTTACAACGAGACCATATCGCTGTATCAGAATGCCGAAAAGAACTTCGCCAAGATGGAATATCTTTTCAAGGAAGGGGCGATCTCCGAATCCGAATTTGATCAGGCCAAGACCGGCTACGAGGTGGCCAGAGCCAATTTCGACGCCGTCAAACGGCTGGTGGACATCACGTCCCCAATTGAGGGTACCGTGACGTCCATCCCGGTATCACCCGGCGATTTCGTTCAGGTCGGGCAGAAAGTCGCCACGGTTGCCACCATTCGCAACCTGCGCATCAAGTTCGGTGTCAACGCCGATGATATCCGGTTCATCTCCGTCGGAGCCGATGTCACTGTCATTTCAGATGCTCTCTCACAGACCGGGCACGGCAAAGTAGTGTCGGTGGCCGAGTCGGCCGACCCGTTCAGCCGCGCCTTCCAGGTCGAAGCGCTCATCGATAACCAGGAACGCCTCTTCAAGCCCGGCATGTTTGTGAAGGTCAATATCGTGCAGAAACGACTCGAACATGTGATCGCTATACCGCGAGTTGCGGTCGTAACTCTGGACGATCGCACCGTCGCGTTCACGGTCCAGAATGGTACGGCCAGGCGTCAGGATGTCGTCCTTGGCGAGGATCTGGATGGCCGGGTGGTTGTCACGTCCGGCCTTACTGCCGGTGACACGCTCGTCACACTGGGTCAGACGTATCTTGAAGACGGTTTCAAAGTGACAGTGGCGGCGGCTGGAGACGAAGGCAAATGACACTGTCAGAAGTTGCTATCAAGCGTCCGGTCTTCACCACCATGATGATGCTTGCACTCGTGGTGCTTGGATACACGGCGCTGACATCTCTTGCCGTCGAGGAGATGCCGAAAGTTGACTTTCCCTACGTAACTGTCCAAACAGTCTATCCCGGTGCTGCGGCTGAGACGATCGAGACCGAGGTCTCCAAGCGGATCGAAGATGCCGTCAACCAGATCTCCGGCGTCCGCAACATCACCTCGCGCTCGCAGGAGGGGTACTCGCTGGTCTTTATCGAATTCCAGCTCGAAAAGGACGTCTATGACGCCGCTAACGACGTTCGCGAGAAGGTGGCCGGCATCCGAGGGGACCTTCCTGAAGAGATCGAGGAGCCGGTCGTCAGCCAGTACGACCCGCAGGCCAGGCCGGTGTTGTCGCTCACGGTGTCCGGCTCTCGCCCGGCGCGCGAGATAACGGAACTCGCCAAGAACCTGATAAAAAAGCGGCTTGAGACCGTTACCGGTGTCGGCCAGGTGCTGCTCATCGGCGGTTCCGAACGCGAGGTGCTCGTTGCCCTCAATCCGGAACGGATGGAATCGTACGATGTCAGCGTTGCCGATGTTCAGGACGCCATTCGTGCTGCCAACCTCGAAGTGCCGGGGGGCAGAGTGGACGAGAAGTCGCGCGAGTATCTTGTCCGAATCATGGGCCGAATCGACAATGTCTCGCAGTTCAATAATGTGATCATCAAGAACCGGCAGGGCGTGCAGGTGCGATTACAGGACATCGGCCGTGCTGTTGACACAACCGTCGAGCAGCGCTCGTTGTCGCGGTTTAATGATAAACCTGCCGTCTCACTCGGCCTCAGCAAACAATCCGGAGCCAATGTGGTCGATCTGGCGCACGAAGCTCGTAAGGTCATAGCTGAACTCAAAAGCGAAGTGCCGCCCGACATCAAGATAGAAGTTGTCGCCGACGATTCCGAGTTCATCGAGGAATCGATCGCCGAGATCAACTTCAATATTATCTTCGGCATGTTGCTGGCCGTCATTGTACTGTACTTGTTCCTGCTTGATTTTCGTCCCACTATCATCGCCGGACTTTCCATCCCGATATCGTTGATCGCAACATTCACGGTTATGAAGATGCTCGGGTTTACGGTCAATTTCATGACCCTGCTCGGGCTGTCGCTGGCGGTCGGAATGCTTATCGACGACGCCATCGTCGTCATCGAGAACATCTATCGCCACATCGATGAAGGAGAAGCTGCCTGGAGCGCCGCCTTTACCGCCACCAAGGAGATTGGCCTGGCGGTGATGGCAACCACGTTTTCGATCGTGGTCGTGTTCATTCCGGTCGCCTTTATGGAAGGGATCATCGGGCGATTCTTCTACCAATTTGGCATGTCGGTAGCATTTGCGGTAATCATCTCGCTGTTTGTAGCGTTTACGCTTACACCGATGCTGTCCGCCCGGTGGTTGCACAAGCATGGTGACGCCGGACCTGGCGCACACTTGGAGTCAGGTTTCTGGCGCAGGTTTCACGGTGCGCTTGGCTATTGGAACCGAGCCTTCGACTGGTTCAAACCCAAATACCACGGTCTCCTCGCGGCATCTCTACGCAGACGATGGGTGGTCATGGTAGTTGCCGTCCTTTCATTCGCCGGCGCTCTTGGCACCACATTGTTTCTGGGGAGTGAGTTCCTCACCGAATCGGACCGGGGCCAGTTTGCGATTGGCGTCTCCACACCACCCGGCTCCACATTACAGCAGACCTCAGATGCTATTGCCAGTATCGAAAGAATCGTTCGAGTAATGCCCGAGGTCACCTCCACCTATGTGACCATCGGTTCCGGCAATGACCCGGTCACCGAAGGCCAGATTCTGCTGAAGCTCGTGGACCGGGCAGAACGAAAACTGTCGGCCAAGCAGATGATGGACTCCGTTCGCGCGCTTATTGCGGATATCCCAGGCATCGAGACATCGGTCTCAAGCGGTGAGCATGGCGGCGGAAGTAATAGAGAGGTCGAATTCTCGGTTCGTGGTGAGGATCTGGACGTCGTTCGCGGGCTCGCGCGGCAGGTACAGAAAATTGTCACCGGTGTGCCCGGCACCGTGGATATTGATAACAGCATGGCCGAGGGAAAACCTGAGCTGCACGTGCAAGTGGACCGAAAGGCCGCCGATGATCTTGGTCTGAATCTGGCGGCCATCCCCATGACGGTCCGCGCCCTGGTGGAGGGAGAGGTGGTCACGCGATACAAAGAGGGGAACGAGGAATACGATGTTCGCATGCGGCTCGACAAGCCGTACCGGGCCTCTGCCGAAGATATCGGACGGATCCTTGTCGAAAGCAACAAGGACAAACCGGACAACGGCAAGCTGCTTGTTCCCCTGAACCGCGTCGCCACCATAACCAAACGATCCGAGATTGGCCAGTACGATCGGTTCAATCGTCAGCGTGAAGTGCGGGTCAACTGGAACGTGACCAGCGGCGCTTTTACTGGTACTACTTCCAATCTGGTCTTGGCCGAAGTGGCCAAAATGCAGGTGCCGCCCGGCTACATCATTGAACCGACCGGTATGGAGAAAATCCGCGGCGAATCATTCAACGCAATTGGTAAGGCACTCTTCCTGGCGGTGATTTTCATCTACCTGTTGCTGGCTTCACAGTACGAGTCGTTCTTTGACCCGTTCTCCATTATGCTATCTCTTCCGTTGTCGCTTATCGGCGCGTTTCTTGGACTGCTGGGCTCATCCTTGTCCATTCAATCATTGATCGGTATCGTCCTCTTGATGGGGCTGGTCACCAAAAACGCCATTCTGCTGATAGATTTCGTTAAGCAGCAACGCGCCAAAGGTATTCCACGGACCGAGGCCATTCTCATGGCCGGTCCGATCCGGCTCCGCCCCATCCTGATGACCACTTTCGCCATGGTGTTCGGTATGCTCCCGCTGGCAACCGGACTGGGTCCTGGCGGCGAATTCCGGGCCCCCATGGCCCGTGCGGTTATCGGCGGTGTCATTTCCTCCACGCTGTTAACGCTCGTGGTTGTACCGGTGGTTTACACGTTAATTGATGATTTTGTCGGGCTCTTTCGGCGTCGCTCCGCTGTTACAGCTTCGGTAACCGGAAAGGAACCTGCCGTTGGTGAATCACTTGATCGCCCCAAATAAGGCGCTCGGCTACTCCAAACTCTATCTGGACTTCCTGGCCGACCTCCCGTCGGCCAGACGTCTGTATGGATCAGGCGACTTGCCGGCCGTCGCCCAGCAATTGGACAGGCATGCAGCCCACCGCCCTTCAATGGTCCATATTCTTAGATGTCAGAACACTGCCTTCGGGGCTTCAGAGCGCACGCTCGCCGCTATCGAACAACTGCTCGATCCGAAGGCTCTCTGCGTGTTTGCCGGTCAACAAGCCGGTTTGTTCGGCGGCCCGATGATGACACTCATCAAAGCGCTCGGTGCTGTCAATCGGGCCAGGCAATTCTCCCAGGAACTCGGGCGACCGGTTGTGCCCATCTTCTGGATCGCCGCCGATGACCACGACTTCGCCGAAGCCAATCACACCTGGCTCCTGAACCGAGAATCGGAACTGGTCCGAGTATCGTATGACACCCCCCCCGCATCGGCGCTCTCTATGGGAAAAACGCGTTTTTCGGACCAGGAGGCGCTCGATCGGGCAATATCTGCGTATCGAGCCAGTCTCGGCGAGACCGAGTTCACCTTATGGCTTTATGACCTGCTCGACCGCTCTTACACTTCCGGCGAGACATTTGTCTCGGCCTTCGGTCGGTTCATGGCGGCTTTGACAACCGATACCGGGCTGATCCTGTTCGACCCTTCCGACCCTGAGGTCAAACGCCTCGCCGCTCCCTTTTTCGGCTCGATGCTCGACCGGCAGGTAGCGATCACGGATGCTATTCATGGCGCCAACCAACTCCTTCGGGAATCGGGCTACCATGTCCAGGTGGAAAAGGACCAGCAGGCCACACATCTGTTCCTTGACCAAAATGCCCGCACGCCTGTCACGCGCGACAGCGGTCAATTCCGGGCCGGCGACCGAAGTTATGACGAGCACGAACTGCGCTCGATAATCGATTCGGAACCCGAGCGCCTCTCACCCGATGCGCTCCTGCGGCCGGTCATGCAGTCATACTTACTGCCTGTGGTAGGTCAACTCGGTGGGCCATCGGAAATCGCCTATTTCGCTCAAATGTCCTCCCTCTTTCCCTTGTTCGATCTCCCGGCTCCGGTCCGCCTCGCTCGTCCAACCCTGACACTCGTGGAATCGCGTTACGAGAAGATGATGGATGAGTTCGGCATAACGTTCGACGAGTTAACCGGCGATATCGAATTGGTCGTCAACCGGGTCCTTACCGCCAGTTTCCCCGCCGATCTGGAGCAACGGTACTCACAGCTTCGCGCCGATGTGGCTTCACGCTTCGAGGAATTCAGCAGTCAGTCACTCCAATTCGACCCCTCCGTTAGTGAGTTCGCCAAACAGACATTCGGCAAAATAGACTTCTCCTTAAGGCAATTCGAGGACAAGCTGTTCGCCGGACATAAGAAAAAGCAGAAAGAGATGCGCGACCGCCTATATAGACTCGGCCGAAGCCTGTATCCGAATCGCGGTTTGCAGGAACGAACCCTCAATGTCGCCTATTTCGTTGCCAAACACGGTCGGGAGATAGTATCTTTTGTCCATCAGCGGATGGATGCCAACCAGACCGCACATCAACTCATTTCATTAGCGGAGTTCAAGAAATAGATGGTCATCGGTATCACCTGTTATCCGGTTCCGGGCGGTTCCGGCATTGTTGCCACCGAACTCGGCCAGCAGCTTGCCACCCGCGGGCATCTGGTCCATTTCATTTCCTACGCGTTGCCGTTTCGTCTGGACAAGTATCAGGGGAACGTCTTCTACCACGGCGTCGAGACGACCGCCTATCCGCTCTTTAAGCAGCCCCCGTACACACTCACGCTGGCATCGAAAATGGCCGATGTCGCCCGTGCGTACAAGCTTGATGTTCTCCATGTGCACTACGCCATTCCGCACGCAACGTCGGCGTTCCTGGCGCGGCAGCTATTGGCGGTGGAGAACAACCATTTGCCGAAAATCATCACCACGCTTCATGGTACCGATATCACGCTGGTCGGCGCCGATCCGTCCTTCTACGACATCACACGCTTTTCCATCAACATGTCCGATGGCGTCACGGCCGTTTCTAACTATCTTGCCGCCGAGACGCGCGATGTGTTCAAAATCACCAAAGAGATCCGCGTCGTACACAATTTCTTCGACGCCTCCCGTTTCAAACCACATTCCAGTCAGTGCAAACGGGCCGAGTTTGCCGCCGATAACGAGTATCTTGTCATGCACGTCTCCAACTTCCGCCCGGTGAAACGGACCATGGACGTCATCGATGTTTTCGAGCGAATCTCCGCCGAACTCCCGGCCAAACTGGTGCTGATCGGTGAGGGCCCGGACACCGTTCTCGCCCGACGCCAGATCAACAAGCGTGGCCTGACTGACAAAGTCAATTTCCTCGGCAACCAGAGCCGGGTGGAAGCAGTCCTGCCGTGCGCCGACTTGTTTTTGCTTCCCTCGGAAGAAGAGTCATTCGGCCTTGCTGCTCTCGAAGCATTGGCTTGCGGCGTGCCGGTTATCGGCACGTCCGGAACAGGCCTGGTGGAGGTCGTCGATGATTACCGCAATGGCTTTCTGCTGCCGGTAGGAGACACCGTCTCGATGTCTCGTGCTGCTATTGCGCTCCTTCGAGACAAACAGCGATTGGCGGAATTCAAGGCTTCAGCCGCCGAGTCGGCACACCGGAAATTCAACGCCGACAAGATCGTCGCCGAGTACGAACAATACTACGAGGAAGTCATCCGTGGCTGACGCCCCGAAACTCGACGTTCTCTCCATAGCCGCCCATCCCGATGATACTGAGATCACCTGTGGCGGTCTGCTTATCAAAATGGTCAAGCGGGGGAGAGCTGTCGGCGCGCTGGACCTGACTCGCGGTGAGGCGGGGACGCATGGCGATGAAAATAGCCGTGCCTCCGAGGCGGCTGCCGCGGCCAAGGTAATGGGGTTAGCCTACCGACACAATCTCCAGATAGAAGACGCCGCCGTCGAATACAACCAGCCGAACAAACTCAAGATTGCCGAGGCTATCCGCGCCACGCGGCCCGAACTGGTCATTCTGCCGCATTGGGAACAGCGCCATCCGGACCACAACGCTTGCAGCCGTCTCGGCTACGATGCCTGCTTCCTGGCGGGCTTGAAGAAGCTGAAAATCGACGGCGAGCCGTTCCGTCCGCGAAAAATCATCTACGTCTCATATTTCCGTAATACCGACTACTCGTTCCTTGTCGATATCACCGATGAATTCGAGCAGAAATGCGAGGCGGTGGCCGCCTACCAGTCGCAGTTCGGCAGTGGCACATCGTTCAAGGATATCCTTAAAGGGACGACTAACCTGTACGATCTCATCTCCACCGGCGGCAGGAACATTTTCTCGCCAGGTATCAACATCTACGATCTCATGCACACCCGCGCGCATCAATTGGGGCAATTGGCTGGTGTCCGTTACGCCGAGGCCTACACGATCAAAGAGCGCATCCTGATTGACGACCCCCAGACGATGCCGGTGGCGTCTGTCTGATCGCATGCAGCGGTTTCCCGTGGCCAAAAACCTCTCTTCAAGTCATTGCGAGGCGCTTCGCCGAAGCAATCTCGATATGAGGCCAGGGGTCCATTTCCGAGATTGACTTTATGAAAAGGCCGACGTCTACAGTACCTTACGGGTAACTCAAACCAACCGTAAGGAGAGGAGACGCGGCCATGAGTAATGTCTATGTTGGCGTTGATTTGCACAAGCAGAGTTT